>CAMZKF010000248.1 GCA_947311095.1 uncultured Flavobacteriales bacterium | reverse complement strand
TACTTTTATACGAGGTTAAAACTCAAAAATGAATATTGCGTTAGGGATAGAAACGGCATCCTTTTTTGTTTTTTACAAAAAAGTTATGTGTAATCTCAAAAAAAAATAATATGCTAACAGACTTTTTTAGAATTAATTTACCATATGGAATAGCCAAAAATGAAAATAACGAATGGATGGCTTTTAATAGGGAGTATATGCCATTGGGTTATAACAATCAAGACTTGAAAGGTTTACCAGGGAGTAGTTATTTAGAATTACCCATTTACACAAAACATAAAAGGTTAACTAATAGTTTTTTAAGTGATTTAGCTCACAGCGAAAGTGGTATAGAAAGGAATAATAAAGGAGATATTGTAACAGTATTTCTATACAATGCCAAAACGAATCCTATAAATAGAACAAAAAATGTAAAATCATTATGGTATGATTATTTCGAAAAAATAGAAAAACTTTCAAAGCTAAAAACATAATGGGTAATATTATTTATAGTGTAAAAGTTATGATTCCTTATTGGGACTATAATAGTTTAAAACCGACAGAATATAGTCCTTTCAGAATAATTGAAATTGACCCAAATACAAAGTTGTCTGAATTTGCTGAAATTATTACAAACTCATTTGACTTTAAAAACTCTAAACCTTATGGGTTTTATTATAATAACATAAACAATTATTTATTTGCTAAAGAGGGATATGTAATGAGATTTAAGGATGAAGACGAATGGAATACTTTTGACCCTGACAATATTTATGGAGATGTTAAGAAAGCTACTGTATCAGATATTTTAACTCGAAAAGGGAAAAAATGGCTTCTATTATTTGACTATGCAAAAGAATGGAAAATACACGTTTCGTTAAATGAAAAATTAGAAAAAAGTAATGAGAAAGAATACCCAATCATTACGGAAACATATATGAAGTCCCCTTTACAAAATGAATTCCCTCAATAAAAAAAAGAAAACACATAACAAAACCTATAAATAATGCAGAGTTCACAGATAAATTGATAATTTAGAGCACGAATGAAAGTACGCCAAATCTGTGATTTGGCATTAACAAAAAAATAATACAAAATGCACAAATTTGGCTTGTAGTAAATTGAAAGTTTTGAGCTTCGATTTTTCTGCACTATTCATAGCTAAACGATATAGTGTATAGCCCGCTCGAACGCCCTAAAAATAAATAAATTTCAACCGCTTTTTGTTAAGGCTTTAGAATTATAACTTCAAGCTGAAATATTCAGACTCTTAATTGTTTATTAAATAAAAAAAATGTACATTAGCTAGTTAAAATCAAATCCAATGTTTAAATTATTATTTTTTATACCGCTAGTCCTATTTATTTACAATACTACTTTAGGTCAAAGTATTAGGGAAGAGCAGTCAAACTACTATAACTCTCTAGGAAAAGATGCTGCTTGGTACGAAGCAAATACCGAAGCTGCTCAAATGCCTCCTAAAGAGAAATCTAGTTGTAACTTAAACAAGATTGTTTACGGATGGCACCCTTACTGGAGTGGAAACACTTATCAAAACTATGACTGGGACTTAATTAGCCATTTTTCTTATTTTTCTTATGAAGTTGACCCTGCTACGGGTAATGCAAATACGACTCATAACTTTGCTTCTTCGGCGGCAGTAACCGCAGCAATCGCTAGTGGAAATACTAAAGTAACTTTATGTGCTACAATGTTTGGAGGTTCAAACAATACGACGTTTCTTTCAAGTTCTTCTGCTAAGCAAACTTTAATTACAAACTTGATTAACCTTGTTCAAAGCAGAGGGGCTCATGGAGTAAATATTGATTTTGAACAAACACCGTCAACACAAAAAACAAATTTCGCTAATTTTATGGTTGACTTAGCTAATCAAATGCACGCTGCTATACCTGGTTCTCATGTTAGTACGGTTTTATATGCTGTAGATTGGGGCAATGTTTTCGATTTTTCTATTATGGCTTCGGCTGTTGACCATTTTGTAATTATGGGATACGATTATTATTATAGCGGAAGTAATACTGCAGGACCAACAGATCCTTTATTTCACTTTGGAAACACTTACGATTATACTTTATCCAAATCAGTTACTTACTACTTAAATAAAGGCTGTCCAAAAAATAAACTAGTGTTGGGATTACCTTTTTATGGTCGAGAATGGAAAACTCAAACAACAACTGTTCCTTCTAGCACAATAGGAACAGGAACGGCTGTTTTGTTTAAGAATTTTAAAGCTAATGCTAATGGATATTACTCCAATTCGAACTTATACTTTGATGCCGATAGTTTTACAGAGGCTTACACATTTAATAATGGAACTAACAATAAGCAAATGTTTATTAGTAATGACGTTGGATTTAGAAAAAGATTAGAATTAATCAACAACACAGGAATAGCTGGACTCGGAATTTGGGCGTTGGGTCAAGACGATGGATACAATACTTATTGGACAGCTATAGAAGACTATCTGACCGATTGCGCTACACAACCTTGCCCTGGAACAATACATGATTTTGGAGGTCCAACTAAAGATTATTATGCAAATGAAAATTATACATGGACAATAGCTCCTCCTAATGCAGGAAGTTTAACCTTGACTTTTTCTTCTTTTAATACCGAAGCTAATTTTGACAAACTGTACATTTACGACGGGCCTACGACAAGTTCACCTCAAATAGCTGGAAGTCCTTTTTCGGGAACTTCAATACCTCCTACTTTCACATCTTCTTTAGGAGCTTTAACATTTAAATTTATCTCTGACGGAGCAAATCAAAGCTCAGGATTTAACGCTTCTTATACTTGTGCTAATGGTAGCAGTATTCCTACAACAGCAATCAACAGTAATAATGCGTGGCGTACAAGTAATTTCACCACAACTTTTAACGACCAAGACAATGTTGCCGTTGCCGATAGTTT
This sequence comes from uncultured Flavobacteriales bacterium, assembly GCA_947311095.1. GTDB lineage: Bacteria > Bacteroidota > Bacteroidia > Flavobacteriales_D > Parvicellaceae > S010-51. The sequence goes on along the minus strand of CAMZKF010000248.1, from coordinate 624 downwards.
TTATTTAGTTAGCGACAACAATGGTTCTGAATGGAGAGCTAACGAAGCTTTTAGTTTCTTATATGACAAGTTTGATTTAAACACTCTACACTCCGATTGGATTTCTCATATTGGCACATGGAATTTAGTGTCTAACGAATTAAAACAAACAGATGAAGCTTCTCCAAACACAAACATTAGTATTCCGTTAACTCAAAATAATCAAACAAGTTATTTATATGAATGGAAAGGAAAAATAGAAGGAACAGGAACAAATAGAAGGTTTGGAATCCATTTCTTTTCTGACGATGCGACACAGTCAAATAGAAATAATTCTTATTTAGTTTATTGGTATCCAGACCAAGGAAAATGTAGATTGCACAAAGCAACAGGAAACACGTTAAATTTTATAACAGAAACAAATGTATCTTTCAACGCTAGTAATTGGTACAATTTTAAAGTACTATACAACCCTACAACAGGAAAAATAAAAACTTTTTTAGACAATAATTTAGTACTAACCTACACTGACAGTTCGCCATTGCAATCAGGAAATGCTATATCTTTTAGAACAGGTGAAGCTACCGCTTATTTCGACGACGTAAAAGTTTATAAAAGTAGAGGTGCTAGTGTTTCTATTTCTCT
>CAMZKF010000247.1 GCA_947311095.1 uncultured Flavobacteriales bacterium | reverse complement strand
TAAACTTATACAAATATAACGAATTTATTTACCTTTCGTTACAATATAATGCAAAAAAAAGCAATGTAATCTATTTACATCTAAAAAGACGTTTTCATATATAGAAAAAAATTACACATTTAAAACTTATACCTAAACATAATATTTCCTGTAACAAAATTTTGAGGAATCCCTTCTATTGGTTTGGTGTCGTGAAGAGATGATATAATGGCTATAATGCTAAATTGTTTTGAAACGTTGTAAGAAAGTGAAGATTCTGTAGCTATTCTATAATCTGATAGTCTTCCTAATTTTGGCTGATAATAGCTAATTAATTTTAGTTTCCATTTACTGGCTAAATTCCAATTGAAAGACAAGTAATTTGTTGAACGTAAGTTATTTTCATACGTTTTTAATGTACTCTCTTCATATTCATACATTATTCCTGTTCCAAAATTGAGGTTTATGGTATCGTTTCCTAAAACTTTAAAACGATATCCTGTTCCTAATAATGTACGGGTTTTTATTTTTTGTACTGCATTGAATTGAGATTGAACAAAGAGTTCAAATTTTATTTTAGGAGCATTTTCAAGTTCTTTTATATACCTTAAATGAACTACTCCCCTATTTATTAAATTTTTAGCGTTTTGTTTGATTAATTTTAAATCTGCTAAGATTAAATAGGTCTTTAATTCACTACTGTAACTAACTGTTGTTCTGTTGGATAATTGATAAATTTCACTTGTATTTTTAGTGTATTTAGCTGTAAAATCTATATTTCCTAGCCATCCTTTTTTTTCTAAATTAGCTCTTTTTTTTTCTACATTCAGAATTTGACCAAACGTAGCAATACTAAAGACTAGGCAAATAAATACGACTATAATTTTACTCATCTTTTAATATGAATCCAATACCGTGAATATTTTTTAAATTAACTGTTTCGTCACTTTTAAGGTACTTTCTAAGCTTGGTGATAAAAACGTCTAAACTTCTTCCGTTAAAATAATTATCGTCTCCCCAAACTAAATTTAAAATTAACTCTCGTTCTACTACTTTCCCTTTTTGTTTGCTCAATAATTTTAAAATTTCAGCTTCTTTTTTTGTTAATTTTCTAACCTCATCGCCATTTATCAATTTAAAATTAGCCATATCAAATACAAATTGACCAATTTTTCGTTCGGTTTCAATTGTTTTATTTGCTTTTCCACTTCTTTTTAATATTGCTTCTATTCTTAATTCGAATTCGGCCATACTAAATGGCTTGGTAATATAATCGTCGGCTCCGACTTTAAAACCTCGTATTTTATCTTCGGTCAGTGATTTTGCAGTTAAAAATACCAATGGAACTTCTTTGTCTATTTTTCGAATATCTTCGGCAAGACTAAATCCATCTTTTTTAGGCAACATAACATCAAGCAAACATAAATCAAATTCACCTTTATTAAATGCTTTTAATCCTTCTTTTCCGTCTATACTTAAAACAACTTCATAGCCTAACATTGTTAAACTATCTTGCATTACAAAGCCTAAATTCTCATCATCTTCTACTAATAAAATTGTTGCTTTTTCACTCATAATTATTTATTTAAATAATGTTTTATCTCTAAAGGTACTAAATACTAGTATAGTATCTTAAAATTAAACAGTTAAATTAACCCATTTACTATATATTCCAATATTGTTCCATTTTTGTGTGTTTGTGGATTCAATAATGCTTCAGAAATATATTTAGGTTTTTTCAATAGTTTTCTTTCCATCATTTCAACAATAGTTTGATAATGCATAATTGATGTTTTTCCTATTAATAAAGGAGTTAGGTCATAACCACTGTTCCAAAGTTTATAGAAATTAGCAAATCCTTTGAGGTATAAAAAATCTTTTGTAAATCCTCCTCCTCTAAAAACTCGTGTTAACAACATAAAAGCTTCTTCTTTGTCTATATTGTATTCTGTTGTAATATAATTAAATATAGTTTTAAAGTCTTTTTTCTTTACCATCATGTCAATTGCGATAACCCGAAGTCCTAAAATACGCAATCTTTTCAACGTTAAATTTCCAGATAAGTATTCTGATAGAACTGCCAATCCTTCTTGAGTATAAGTATTTACTGGTGTTCCTATATTAAATAACTTTATAGGTTGTAAATTAGAGTTCATAGTCGTCACCATATGTACCCCTATTTCATGGTGTACAAGAAAGTCTAATTCTTTTTTACTAAAAAAAGCATCTTCATTTACTAATACTGTTTTTTGTTGATTTAGCACCATAGCTTCAGCAGCCAAATCTTTACTTATTTTTACTTTGGCTTTAAAGTCATAAAAATCAAAACTTTTTTCAAATGCTATTTTTGCATCGTTAGCTGTTAATTTTTTACCTATTTTTCGTTCGTCGTCTATATTTGGTAAACTTAAGAGGTATCGAGCATTTCTTAAATCGGTGTCGCTTGGACTTCCAAAGTATCCTAGTGAATTATAAAAGAATCGCTTAGTTCCTAAAGTTGCTAATAAATCAATTTTATCGGCATAGGCACTAATTGTATTTTCATACATTTTTTGTATCTCTATATCTTCTATTTTATCTGCTTTCATAGAGTACAATTTTCTTTTTAATAAGTAGGGATCTATATTTATAGGTCTGTATTTAAAAGATGGATTGACTGTAAATTTATTTTTAAAAAAAGCTATTTTCTCTTTTTCTATATTAATTGGATTTACATATTTTAGTAATTCAAAATCTTTTACAAGGTTATACAATTCTTTGTCTATTTTTAATACCTCTGGATCTAAATGATTATTAAGCAGTGTGTTTTTAAATTCTGATTGCCAATTTGTTTTTGAAGTAGCAAAGCTATTTGCGTGATTGAGTATTGTTTTTTTCAACTCACTTTTTAGCGATTTAATCACATTGGGGTATCCAACTCCTTCTTCTTCGTTACAAAAACTTTTTTGACTTCTGTAGCCAATACCAATGTGTTGTCAAAATGCTTGTTGATAAAAGCTAAATTATAACCATGACCTTTAAATACATCGTTGATAGCTGCTGTATTTTCCATATCAGAAATAACTATTTTTGACAATTCGTTATTCCAAGCTAGTACACAATCATTAAATTTCTTGTCTATTTTATCTGCTCCAATATTAAATACGGGAACTTTTCTATCCCATCGTTTATAATTATAGGAATGAAAATCATAGACTACACAACCGTTGAAGAGTTCTTCTAATTTTTTCACTAAAGCGTAAGTAACCCTGTAATAATTAGTGTGTTTTTTTAATGATATAGATTTCTCTGATTTTGTTAAAGATTTCTTCCATACTTTTTTGCCCCAAGCTTCATCGAACACGCATTTTTCTGGCGTTCTATTTAAATCATATTCATACCTAGAGTCATTTCCCACCAAAGTAATGGGTAAGGCGGCTATAAACTCGTCGGTATAAGGGTCTTCTTCGTACCATCGTTCGTAATCATTTAATGCTGATTTCATTCTTAGTTCTTGCCTAAGATTTCCTCCTGCATGTATAGCTGTACAAACGTATGGTACGTATCTATTTATTTTAATTTGAAAAGAGTTGTCGGATGTTACCGCTTCAAAAACTTCTTTCCTTTGTATTTTTTTTATTATTTCCTCTATAGAAAGTCTAAGCATTATCTATTAATTTTCGATGTTCTTGTTTTCGTGTAGAAAGTAACGATGCGCTTTTTACTTGTTCTTCGAGGTAATCAATAATTTCTTTTTGTATTTTTACTTTATATAATCTATTTATGTCTCCTATTCCTCCTGGACTCAATACGTTAACTTCTAATAACTTTCCATTTATGATATCTAACCCTGAAAAATATATTCCGTCTTTTACCAATTTTTTACCAATGCTACGGCATAGTTTTTTTTCTTCCTTTGTTAGAAAATGTTTTACTACGCTTCCTCCAGCAGACAAATTAGATCTGGCATCTCCTTTTGCAGGAACTCTTCTAATTGCTCCAATTGGTTCGTCATGTAACATTAGAACTCTTACATCTCCTTTATCTGCTCCTTCTATATAGTCTTGAAGTATGACATAGTTAGATAATTTTCCTTCCTGCCCTGTGATGTAAAAATCTAACAATGAGTTTACATTTTGCATAGCACTTTTTTCTATCACGATAACTCCTTTTCCTCCAAATCCATTTAAAGGTTTTAGAATCATTTTATTTCCTGCATGTTCTTCAATAATAGTTTTTAGGTATTCTTTATTTTTTGAGACATAAGTAGCTGGAATCATTTCATTTTTAGGGTCGTAATAAGATGCTGTGTAAATCTTATTATTGGCTTCTCTAAGTCCTCTGATGCTATTCATTAAAAACACATCATTTTTAATTGAATCTAAAAAATTTAAAACCAAAGGATCCATAGGAGGGTCTGCTCTCATAAAAATAACATCAAATCCTTCTAAAGGCAACATTTTTTCTGTTAATTTTGCTTTTTTATAAAAACTAACCATATTTGCCTTTATTTCTTGTTTGCTGTCGAACATTAAACACTGAGACATTGTTAGACTATCTCGAATGGTTAAGTTTGCGGCTGTTGTAACGGCGACTTTATGCCCTCTTGCTACACATTCGTGAATTAATATTAACGAAGAATCTTTTTTGGGGTTTATTTTATCCCAAGGATCCATTAAAAAACATATTTTCATATCATTAGTTTTAGCTTGAATAAATTTTAGTTCTAAAAACCCCTAAAAGCTATTTAACTTCAGTTGTATTAGAGTAATCTAATTGTAAATCTAATTAATTTTTATTTGAATCAAAATATATCTTAATAAAATATCTTAAATTCTACTTTTTTTATCCTTATTAAATTATAAAAATACGCGAAGTCTAATGCTCTATAAAAAACTAAACGCTCCTCTTTTACTTGTTCTTTAAAGTGTTTAAGCTTTAATTTTATTTTCTTTTAACCAATTAGCCAAAACAACTAGATGCCACATTCTTGCCCAAGCAATTCTATAATCTCCTTTTAAAAAAAGTTGCCAATTGTTTTCAATCGCATCGGCATTGAAATAGTCTTGTTTTTTTAGCCAGTTAAGGTTTTCTTCACAAAAGGATTTCAATTCGTTTTTCATCCAATGTTTCCAAGGAAAAACAAATCCCATTTTTTTACGATACGATATTTCTTTGGGTAAGAAATCTGCCATACTATCCACTAAAAGTTGTTTGGGTTTGTAAGGAAATTTGTGTTTGTCGGGTATTCCATAAACGTACTCTACAAATGTGTGATCTAAAAAAGGAACTCTTACTTCCAATGCACTAGCCATACTCATTTGATCGACATCTCTAAGCAATACATTTTGCATGTAAGTATTCATTTCTAAAAAAGAGACTTTACTTAGAAAAGGTACATTAAATCCAGGAGTATCTACATCTATATTTTCTATCCCCACTTTAAATACTTCATTTTCGGGTAATACCTTTTTATTTAGTAGATTTTTCACTAAATTATCATTCAATATTTGACGGTTGATAGGGTAATAAAATGGTAATTCTAAGTATTTTTGTGTTATTGTTTCTGTTATTTTATCCGATTTAACCGAAGGCTTAAACAGTTGTAAACTCTTTCCTACAGCTTTTCTAAAAACTAAAGGAAATGAGTACATCCATTTTTTATCTAAAAGGTTTATTGCTCTATGAAAGATATCGTATCCGGCGAATAATTCGTCTCCTCCCAATCCAGACAGCGCCATTGTAACACCTGTTTGTTTGGTTACTTTTGACACTACATAGGTATTTAGACCATCTGTACTCGGATGATCCATTGCTTTCATTGCTGCTGGTAAATCTTGTAAAAAATCTTTTGGTGTTAATTTTATTTCAGTATGATCTGTTTTATACTTTTCGGCTATTATTCTTGCGTATTTTGCTTCGCTAAACTCTTCCTCTGCGAAAGACACATTATATGTCTTGATGGGGTTAGGACTAACTTCACTCATTAGAGCGACTACGGCACTAGAATCAATACCTCCGCTCAAAAAGCTCCATAAGGAACGTCTGCTTGCATCCTATTTTCAATAGATTTCTGCAACCTTTCTTTTACTTCTTGCTTAATTTCTTCATAGGTTTGGTTTTCTGCTTTACGATTTATAAAAAGGTTAACATCCCAATATTTTTCAATTTTATATTCATCGTCGCTTACAAAAATAAAGTGTCCAGCTGGGAGCATTTTTACATTCTTAATAATTGTAAGGGGTGCATGTACAGTTCCATACCTTAAATAATCAACTAAAGCGTCTTCAGCTATTTTTTTTTCTATAAATGGCAAGGTTATTAAACTTCTTAATTCTGATGAAAAAGCTAAGTTTGCATTATTATCAAAATAATATAATGGTTTTATACCTAATCTATCTCTAGCGATAAAAAGGGTACGGTTTACTTTGTCCCAAATTGAAAAGGCAAACATTCCTTCTAACTTATGAACGCATCTCCTCCCCCATTTTTGATAAGCCGCTAATAGCACTTCACTATCAGATGCTGTTTTAAAACTATAATCATCTTTTAATTGCTCTTTTAATGCTTTATAATTATAAATTTCACCATTAAAGACAAGTATAAAGCTATCGTCATTGCTGTGCATCGGTTGATATGCTTCACTACTCAAATCGATAATAGAGAGTCTATTGTGCCCTAAAGCTACGTCTTTATTAATGAAAATAGCTGTAGAATCAGGCCCTCTATGTGCTGACTTTTTGTTCATTTCCAATATTGAAGCTTCAGGATTTGACAAGCCTGTTAAATTATAAATACCGTTTATTCCACACATTATTATTGTTGTTTTTGCTAATTATTAATCTAATCAATATTTAATTGACTTAAAAACACGGGGTCATTGATTAACAATTCTATCCCTTCTTCTATCGATATTAATGGACGCTTTAAAACTCCTTTCATTTTAGAATTATTAGGTTTTCTTCTTGTCATATCTCCATCTTTTAAAGGTGGTAAATGTTTAATTTCCGATTTAGAATTTGTTTTTTTTATTACTAATTTAGCCAAATCCAAAATTGTTATTTCATCTGCCCCACCTACATTAACTGTTTGATTTACATAAAGTTTTTCTTCAAACATTTTTACGCAAGTATCAATGTTATCATCTACATAGCAGAAGGTTCTTGTTTGATCTCCATTTCCATATATGGTAATAGGTTCATTTTTTAATGCTAATGCAATAAATTTAGCAACCACAAAATCTTTGCTTTGATTAGGTCCATAGGTATTAAAAAATCTAAAAATGGTATAATCTAAATCAAACGATTGTTTAAAAGACCTAAAAAATGACTCTCCTACGTTTTTAACTACTGCATAAGGAACTCTTGAATTTAAGGGGGTAGTATCTTCATTTTGAGGAAGTTCTACGGGTTCTCCATAAACTTCTGACGACGACGAAAAGAACGCTCTCTTTACAGATGTATTTTTACAAAGGTTCAATACGTTTTTAATTCCGTCTATGTCTGTTAATACTTGTATTGGGTTTTCTTGGGTTCGTTGAACACCTACCATTGCTGCATAATGAAAAACATAATCGAATTTATAGGCTAACATCAACTCTGAAATATCTCTATAATTATTCACATCACAATATACAAATGACCAATTTTCATGTTCTTTTGATGGTAATTTAGTCTTACTTCCTGTCGATAAATTATCGGCAACAACAATAAAATATTTTTTATTTGTTACTAATTTTCGAGCTAAAGCACCTCCGACATTCCCTGCTCCTCCTGTTATCAATATTTTAATCATAGTTTAAAAGACGTTAAAGTTTGAGTCCATTTATTGGTATTAATTTGTAAAGATAATTGATTGCTTTGATTTTGCATATCAATCAACTCTTTTTCTGACAAAGAAATAATTTTCCTAAACGAATTAAGGATTTCATTTTGACTACCAGCTTGAAAACTAAATCCATTTTTACCTTTAATAAAAAAGCGTTCTTTAGCTCCAATTCTATTACTTAACAAAAGAGGATACCCAGCTGCCGAAAATTCTTGTACAGAAACTCCCCAAGGCTCAAAATGACTCGGCAATATATACACGCTTGTGTTTTTTATCACTTCTGAAAATTGATTAGGTTGTAGAAATCCAAAGTGTTTTATTTTAGGGTGTTTTATTCTATTCTCAAATTCTTCTCCTGACCCAACGCACCAAAGCTCCCATTCACTATCATACTCTTCTTGTAGTTTTACAAATGCATTCCACATGTCGTAAATTCCCTTATGTTTTATGTATCGTCCGACGTAAAGAAATCTTTTAGGAAGTTTTTTTTCTTTAATATACTTGAACTCATTATAGTAACCGTCAAATAATTTTGTATCTGCTACATAAAATTCTTTTTTTATTTTACTAGATGAAAAACCTAGCTGTTTCGCAAATTTAGCTTGTAATTGACCAGGAACCCATGCGTGTGAAAATTTATTTCGAATCAATAATGGACTTAAAAATTTCGCTATATTTTGTTTAAAACTTCCTTCCCATTGATTGTCTAAAAGCAATACTGTAGGAATTTTATCTTTATAAAACTTACAAACTTTTACATATTCTTTATCGACCCATCCAGAACATAATATGGCATCTATTTTACTCTCTTTTACAAGTTGAACCAATGATTTAAAATTGTGCTTTTTTCGTTCATGTACCTTTATGTCTTCAAAATCGAAATCGAAGGGAGCTTCTTCTACCAAAGGCCAACGAACAACCATTATCGACAGCTTAGAATTGTATTTAATTGCTTCTTGCATACAATTAAGGGTATAAGCTCCTAGTTCTGTATATAGGAATAACACTTTCATTTTGTTCTATTTATTGCATTTTCTAAAAACGGAGCTAATGTTTTTGCCAATAAGTCTTGCCCATAATTATTGAGGTGAATCTTATCTCTATATCCTGACTCTTTTTCATAATTCATACCTAAAATTAATTCCACATTATTGTTTTCTGCTATTTCTATAATTCTTTTTCCATTATCATTATACTTTTTATTTTTTAACTCAACCAAAGTAGGATGTAGATAAATTATTAGATTAATATGATGTTGTTTTGTATAATTGATAAAATCCATAAACCCCGAATTTTCTTGCTCTCCTAAGTGAATTAGAAATTTATCTACTTTTCGATTCTTACCTTTTATTTTATCGGGTATAATATATCTTCTTATCAAACCTTCAATCGCTGAGTTTGGATTTTTAACAGGAAATGATTTTACATTACCTGGAATAACTTGATCGCCTCGTCTATTGTCTATTTTATTGTCTTTTAAATCGTGACTAGACACCACTAAAAAAATAACCTTAGCTCCAAAATCTCCTTTTTCTTCTAAATAAGAAAATTCGTTATCTGGACCCCAACTTCCTGTTGAAATATTTAAGACTTGTATCGCTTCTCCTTTTCTATTTCGGTTTAACATTTTATTTAATTTAGAGGTAGCCAAACTATCGTGATCTGTGAGCGAGCCTCCATTTAATATAGAATCTCCAAAACCTAAAATTGTTTTTTTCTTTTTATCGTAAGCTTTACTTCTCATTGAGTAAGCATTCGTTATAACCCTATTTCTAAATCTTTTTAAATTTTGATTGGGAGCATATATATATTCATAAGAATCACTGTGCTGATACAGTATTGGAGTATGAAGACCATAGAACCGTAGCACTAATTCTAATAATAATACCATTAGGAATATTACAATAAAGCTATTTAATAGAAATTTCTTCATTTAAAACAGGTTTAAAATAGATTAATATTGACAATTGCATTAAAAACATGATTGTAAAAGGATTTAATGAAGCCGCCAACCAAGGTTCAAAGTTAGCAGAAAAAAGGACAGCCAACACCAAAGGTATTATTAATTCTGATTTTCGATATACCCTACTAACTGTTACAATAAGTCCTGTTGCAAAAGCCGTTAGACCAACTAATCCCGTATTTAGCCAAAGTATTAAATATGAATTGTGTACTCCTCCTTGATGGTTTAACATGTTTAATTTTTTTTTGAATAGGACCATAAATCCAATATTCGTCGTACGCCCATCCTTTTCCAAAATAAAAGTTTTTTTGAATCTCTATCCATGCAAAATGCCAAGCTACGGCTCTACCTGATGCTTTTTCTATGGACTCTTTTCCATCTACACGAAAGACTTTTCCTAGTCCCATTTGTTCCAAAATAAGAAGCGCCATGTTTAAAATAAAATCTAAATAAACGCCTAATAATGGAACTATAATTAAAGGTAATACAATTGATATTTTAGACAACGATTGTGACATCACAAAAATTAAAGTAGCAGCCATAGCCCCCCTAGACTTGGAATAAAACAAAGACATTAGAATTATTACCAAATAAATTATATTTTGCCATTTGTCTATTTTAACCCCTAAGTGTTTCTTTGTAATTGTAAGGAAGCAAAACAACAGAAAAGAGAAAATACCTAATCCATTAGGGTTTCCAAAAATACCTTTAAACCTTCCTCCGTGAGAAAAAGCAAAATGAGGATTAATTATTAAATAGATAAAACCTATAATTAGAACAACTACTCCTATGGAGATAAAATCTAAAGCTACTTTTCTTCCTTTTGTCTTTAATACATGAATTGTCAAAGGAGGAATGGATAAAAACAGAAGAAAATAAGATAAATTCTTCATAAAAGCTGTAATCAATACGGGTGAGCGATGAATAGAAAATAAGGAAACAAAAAAGAAAAACATGAATGGTTTTATTAAACTTCCTTGCTTTAACACCTCCTTTTGAAGTGTCACTAAAATAGCAACAAGCAATATTAACAGCGGCTTTATTTGAGCTGCAAATTTCATTGAATAATTATCTGAAAGAACTAAGATGAAAAACAAGAAAAATAAAACATAAACTTCTTGCTTTTTATAAACAAAATATGGAAAAAGTAAAGCCGTTAACAATAACGCTACTGGTTGAAAAAAGAATCCTAAAAGATAGATTAATAAAAAGACGATTAACCACTCTTTATATTTTATAAAAAACTGTTGCATTTTAAGGTTTTACTTTATAAATAATACAATCGTATTCATTCAATACATTGAAGGGTAAAAAATCTTCAATTTTAGCGGCAAATTCATTTTGTCACTTTTGAAAGTCGCTACTTTTTCATAGGAATCACCTACATACAAACGTTCAATTATTGTCCCTTCAAAGCGTTTTGAAAGAATTACATATTGATAATTAAAAATATTTTTTTGATAATCAAACCTTTTTTGAATTGTTTTATATAAATGATAATATTGAAACTCACTTTTATTCTCAACAGCAGCATAATAATACATTTCGTCCCCAACTATTCTAGCTCCTTTAGGAATGTTATTCGTTACAAATTCTACTATATCAGCATGGTTTCGTTGTTTTTTTTCTAACAATAAAATCGTTTCTTTAGATAGAAAGAAAGCTAAATTAAATAGAAACAACAATTTAAATACTAGTTCACTTCGTTTATAAAGAGAAGGTAAATTGTCTATAATTAAAAAATAAAAATAAGGCAATATTAAAACTGAATAAATACCTGTATCAAAAATTAATAGGTAAAATATAAAGATACTAGAAAGGTACACTATATTTCTATCGGTGAAAAACGCCTTCTTTTTAGACAAAACGCCCCAAATTAAAGTTATAATTAACACCAGTATCAACGGTTTTTGAGTTGTTACTATTTTAATTGTAAAAAAACGAACAAATCCAGTAGTATCCAGACTATTATAATAAGCGAACAAACCTTTTATACTTCCAAACGCAGAAATAACCCAAATACCATACAAAACAACTACAGGAATCCCCCAAACAATAGCCTTATAAATAGACTTCTTAGTTCGATACCTGAATACATTTAACAACAATAAAAAACCAATACCAAACAAAGAAACAAAAGCCCGTGGAGTTGTTAGTAAGGTTAAACCAGACAAAACACCGACCAATAATAATAGTCCGTAATTATCTTTTTCATTTGATTTAAAGAATAAATACACAGCTCCCAAAGCTAGAGCTAACGCCATAGTGTCCATTCTTCCACTATGAGATGCTGCCACAAATAAAGGATCTAAGGCTAAAAGACCCAGTACCAATAATTTATTCTTTTTACTTATCAAATAAACAAAAGTAAGCGCTATAAAAGCAAAGAAAACTCCTACAATACGGTATTGAAATAAACCTACTCCAAACACTTTAAGTACAGATGAAGACAATAAAAAATAAAGAGGACCATAAATTAACGCATCGCTATGACCGCTTTCAAACGGTGGAGTTATACTAAAAATATATTTACCTGTTTCAATATAATTGAGGGTAATATTTAGCATAAAAGTTTCGTCGAACCAAGGCAAGGGTGAAATTTCTAATGTAGCTAAATGACATAAAACATATAATAATGCAAAAAAAACAATTAAAATATTAAATCCTTTATTTT
>CAMZKF010000246.1 GCA_947311095.1 uncultured Flavobacteriales bacterium | reverse complement strand
TAGTTCCCCGTACGCTTACCAATAATCAATTGGTATAAGAATAACACGATTTTAATCTAAAAAAAATAATAACACAAGAGAAAGTATTGATTAGCAATATTTCTAAAAATTATAAATGTATTATTAAGGAAACTATTAATTTTCAAATGCGAAAATTAACTTTTTTTAGATTAAACTAGGAGGTCCCCGAAGCAGGAGTTTATTCTCGGTAGTTTGAGGAATGTAATTGCCACTAGCATAGCTTAACGAATAAACAACAAATATTTGCTCATTCTTAATCCATCTCAACAAACTCGGTTGCTCACAAGAATAGTCTTGCTGAGGTGCATCTACGATATAAGTATCTGAACCACCATAACTCGCCGTAAAATGAAAAGCATGTTCTAAATAATCTAATAAATTATTAGGCTCTTCGTTGTGTAAATGTGCTACACTTTCATTCGAATGATGATTGTGTGGAATAACAGCATGAAGTAAAGTAATTACTGCCACTTGTAAAACTAATATTTTAAATAAATTTAAAATCATTACCACAAAAGTAAGTAAAAAAAGCTTACTGAGAAAGGTTTTGTTTTGGGCATATCTTTTTTTGTATAAAAAACAAAAAAAGTCAGGCTATTCGCTATATCTTTTTCTGAAAAAACGAAAAAGGATGCCGCTACTATCCTTTATGCGAAAATAAAGGTAAACATGCGACGTTATATTTATTGACGTTTAAAATCTCCATTCTTTCAAGATTTTATAAACTTAGCCCAAGCAATAGGATTGAGTAAATTATTAGATGGGTATTGACCTGCATAATATAATCTACTTCGTTTTTGTTTCATTTGATAATTAAAATTCATACTGCCATCCATAGGAATACCATCTGCTCTTTCTTTCATTTCTGCTTGTTCCAGATTGTGTATTGCTCGCTTGTAATCATCATTTGGTATTTCTACATTGACAAAAGCTTCTGCAAATTGTTCTTTAGATGGCCAAGGGTAAATCACTGCTACTGGTAACATTATTGTATCGGTACTCAACACATGAATAAGTGAATACTTATCTCCTTTTAGCGTATCTGAAATAACGAAATAAGAAGTTTTAAACCCTACCGACGAGAAACGAATAGAATCGCCTTTGTGTGCTACAAAAGAAAAATAGCCAAAATAATCAGACACTGTCCCTCTTTTAGTCACTTTATCTACAACTGTACAATAAGGTACAGGATTTAAACTATCGCCTGAAACTACTACCCCACTAAACTGAATTAAATCACTGTCTGATTGAGAGAAAACGCCTAAACTAAAGACGGTAATAACAAATAGGGAGATACAATATTTCATACTTCTAAATTTATCTTTTTTACTAAGATACAAAAAAAGCCTTGAGTATCTTAAACTCAAGGCTTTTTTTTAACTAAAATTATGACTGCTACTATTTAGCAACAACCATAGATTTTGTAATTGAAGAACCAGCTCCAGATAAAGTATATTGATATACTCCATTAGCTAAGTTCGAAACATTTACATTAAATGTATGTAACCCTTTTACTTGATTATTTTGAGAAATTGTTTTCACAACTTTTCCATTTAAATCAGTAATAACTAAATTAACATCAGCATTGTTTTGTAAGCTATATGTAATTACAGTATTGTTAACTGCAGGATTAGGCATATTTTGATTTAAAGAAATAACTTCGATATTTTCTTCGATGTTAACACCGTAGTTTTCAAAATTAAGTCTAACATGAGGAGGAGGATTATCTCCTGAAAACCCGTTAACAGTTCCATCTGCTAATCCTAATCTTACTGAACCATCTTTTCCACCTCTAGCAAAAGAAACTCTTTCAGTATTATCACCTCCATAATGACCTGCAAAAGCAATAATATTATCACCAGAAGCTACATTTACTCCTTGATCAAATCTTACGTTTACCCACGTTCCATTATCATTTGAGGTCAACGTTTTATCTAAAGTAGCAGATACCTGAGACCATGTAGAACCATCAAAGCTCCATATTTCTCCAAATATATTACTGTTTACCCCTTGGTTTGTTCCTGCTATTTCAATATCTAAAGAGTAAATAATAGCATCTGCTTGAACTACAAACATATTACCAACCTTAAATACAGCAGTAGAATCTACATCAAATAATTGACTATAACTACCTTCTAAAGAACCGTCATCTACCGCCCAAATATTTGTAGTAACTTCTAAAGCGCCATTCATAACAGGGTTATTAGTTGGGTCGTCATCAACACTATCAGAAACAGCCGTTAAAGTGTAAGTATATGTACCTAATGCTGTTGGCGTATAACTAGTAGTTTCAAATACTGAATCGATAGCTCCCGAAACAGAAGTAATTGGAGAAGTAATATTACTTGCAGAAGCAACGCTACTTGATCCATCATTAATATCGTAAGCAAAACCAACATTTGTAATGTCATTAACTCCTAAATTTTCGATTTCTAAACCAAAACTCATTGGAGTAACTTGAGCTAAAGGAACTTTAGCGTACTCTACGTCATTATTTAAATTTGTTGCAAAATATTGCTTAACTTTAATATCGTTATTTGGTTTTTCAAAAACAGCTATATCGTCAATAGCCCAATACCAAGCCCAAATATCATTATCATCATACACAAACTCAATTAGAACTTGAGATTGACCTCCTGCAACAGCTGAAATATCAATAACTGAAATTGTAGGGTTAAGCGTATTTTGACCATCTGCGGGAGAAGAAGCTGTGTTTGAGATTTCAAAATCAGTCCAACTTGCTCCATTGTCTCCTGAAACTCTAACAGTTCTATCTTCGTGCCACCATCTAAAGTTACTTGCAAAAGTAAGAATAGCATTAGGAGTAGCAGATAAATCTAACGTATTGTTTACTCTTGCTGTTGCTACTACTGGAGTATTATTTCCATCTGCATTACCAGGTACAGCATCAGAACTTATAAATAAATAACCATTTGCAGCTGTTTGACTTCCCATTGGTGCTAGTACTGAAACAGGTATCGCAGCAGGATCAGTCTCAATAGCCCAATCTACTGAAGGAGTACTTGTATTCGTGAAAGTAAAAGTACTTGCATCACTACAATCATTGCTCCAAAGTGGAGTACTTTTTTGAAGGTTTAAAATTGGAGTTTTTACTTTTGTAGCTTCTCCTTCTATTTTTTTTGTTAAAGGTAAATCAATCGTTTGATTTATTTTCAACAAATTACTTTGGGCGCTAATTGCACTTCCCGCAATTAACATTCCCATTGAAATGTAAAATTTTTTCATAATTTTATTTTAAGTTAATAATATATCAAATATACAATATTTTTTCTATTATCTTATAAAATCACTTTTTTGTTATTAACAATTCTATTTTAAAAATGCTTCAACTGTTATTAATCCTAAATCAACATTGAAATACGTCTAATAAATAGGATCAAAAAAAAGTCCCAATACATTTTTTTGTATTGGGACTTTTAATTTTCTTTAAAGGGTTAATTTTAAGCTTCTGCTTCTGCAGCTGCTCTAATCATATTTAAAGCTGAACCTGCTTTATACCAATCTATTTGAGATTCGTTGTAAGTATGATTACAAACAATAACGTCTTTACTTCCGTCTGCATGAACAACTTCTAAGTTCAATTGCTTTCCTGGTGCAAATTCGTTTAAATCTAAAAAGTTGAATGTATCATCTTCTTGTATTAAAGCATAATCATTTTCGTTGGCAAAAGTTAGCCCTAACATTCCTTGCTTCTTTAGGTTTGTTTCGTGTATTCTAGCAAAGGATTTTACCAAGACAACATAAACACCTAAGTGACGAGGTTCCATTGCGGCATGTTCTCTCGAAGAACCTTCTCCGTAATTATGATCTCCAACTACTATTGTTGGTATCCCAGCAGCTTTGTAAGCTCTTTGTGTTGCTGGAACTTCTCCCATATCGCCAGTTAATTGATTTTTAACCAAGTTAGCTTCTCCGTTAAATTCATTGATTGCACCAATCAAACAGTTATTAGAGATATTGTCTAAATGTCCTCTATATTTTAACCATGGTCCAGCCATAGAAATATGATCGGTCGTACATTTTCCTTGTGCTTTAATCAACAACTTCATACCTGTAATATTTTCTCCGTTCCAAGGTGCAAATGGTGTTAAGATTTGTAAACGTTCAGAAGTTGGACTAACTTTTACTTCAATTCCACTTCCGTCTTCGGCAGGAGCTTGGTATCCATTATCTTTTACATCGAAACCTAACACTGGTAATTCAACCCCTGTTGGTTCTGCTAATTTTACTTGCTCTCCGTTTTCGTTTGTTAATGTATCTGTAACAGGATTAAAATCTAATTTCCCACTAATTGCTACTGCAGCTACCATTTCTGGAGAAGCTACAAATGCCATTGTATTTGGATTCCCATCTGCTCTTTTTCTAAAATTACGGTTAAACGAGTGTACTATTGAATTTTTTTCTTCTTTCTCAGCTCCTTCTCTCGCCCATTGTCCAATACAAGGACCACAAGCATTTGTAAATATTTTAGTTGTATCTAGTTTTCTAAACGTATCCATAAACCCATCTCTATCAGCTGTATAGCGTACTTGTTCCGAACCTGGATTAATTCCTAATTTAGCTTTAGCCTTCAATCCTTTAGAAATTGCATCTTCAACAATAGAAGCTGCTCTTGATAAATCTTCGTACGATGAGTTGGTACAAGATCCTATCAAAGCCCATTCGATATCTGTTGGCCAATCGTTTTTAGCTGCAGCTTCTTTCATTTCAGAAACTGGAGTTGCTAAATCTGGCGTAAAAGGTCCGTTTAAGTGAGGTGTTAATTCTGTTAAATTAATTTCTAAAACTTCATCAAAATATTTTTCTGGATTAGCATATACTTCTGCATCTCCCGTTAAATGTTCCGCTACTTTGTCTGCTGCTTCTACTATGTCTGCTCTATCGGTAGATTTTAAGTAACGACGCATAGAATCATCGTAACCAAAAGTAGAAGTTGTAGCTCCTATTTCAGCTCCCATATTACAAATTGTACCTTTACCTGTACAAGAGATAGACTCTGCTCCTTCTCCAAAATATTCAACAATAGCTCCTGTTCCTCCTTTTGCGGTTAAAATTCCTGCTACTTTTAAGATAATATCTTTTGGTGCAGTCCAACCATTTAATTTTCCTGTTAATTTAATCCCAATTAATTTTGGCATTTTCAACTCCCAAGGCATTCCAGCCATTACGTCAACAGCGTCAGCACCTCCAACACCTACGGCTACCATTCCTAGTCCTCCTGCATTTACGGTATGCGAATCTGTACCAATCATCATTCCTCCTGGGAATGCATAATTTTCTAAAACAACTTGGTGTATAATTCCTGCTCCTGCTTTCCAGAATCCAATTCCGTACTTGTCGCAAACTGAACCTAAGAAATCATAAACTTCTCCATTGGTTACATTTGCAGTTGTCAAATCGCCTTTTGCTCCGTCTTTTGCTTGAATTAAATGATCTGCATGAGCAGTAGATGGCACTGCAACTTTTTTCTTACCTGCTTGCATAAATTGTAATAAAGCCATTTGTGCTGTTGCATCTTGCATAGCTACTCTATCTGGTGCAAAATC
>CAMZKF010000245.1 GCA_947311095.1 uncultured Flavobacteriales bacterium | reverse complement strand
CTTTTTTCTTTTGTTATTTATTGATAGGATGACTAGGAGTCATCCTATCAATATTTTTGTATTATTCTTTTCTGTATTTCTATATTGTCAAGGTTCATGTAATATATAATCTTTTCGTTTTATTTTTTCTATAACTTCTATTCTTTTTAATTTACCTAAATTCGTTCGATATATTATTCTTTTTATTTTTTTATTAGGTATATCATAAAAAGTTTGGTTAACTTTTCCTCTCTCCTTATCATAAGTAATCCATTCTCCATCTTTAAAGGCATAGAAGTGTGTTTTCCAACCTATTACCTTTTTTCGCCCAATTTTACGAGTTCTTAAAAGTCTTTTTGGCCTTTTATATTTTACAACTTTGTAATTTCCGTAAGTAAGGGTATCTCCATTTAGTGAATATTCTATTATATTTTTCGATGGATAACAATCAAAAAAATATCCTTCAACTCTTAAGACACTATCTTTTCCATAACTTTTTAGATAGTACTTTTTATGGTATTTATTTATAACAGTATTATCTCCAAGTTTAACTTTAATGGAATCGATATAGGTAAATGTTTTTATTACATCAGTGTCAGGATTAATATCTAGACAAAGACTTCGACTAGGGTAAAAAAAATAAGGAGATTCATTCTCTATTGTACTGTATGAATAAACTGTATCTATTTTCTGGCTAATCCCTATGGCTGCTATAAATAAAAATACAATTGTTAAACATTTAGATATTAAATTCATATTTCATTTTTTAATAGTAAGAGAAATATTCACCTCAAATATCAATCCTAATATTATAGTATCTTTATATCTAATATTATTTTTTCTTTGCTTCTCCTTTAGTGAAGGAGGATTGACTGTTAAGAATTTATTTTTAATTGTAAATATTCGTTCCTTTTTTGTTTCGTGCTTTTATTTATTGATAGGATGACTTGGAGTCATCCTATCAATATTTTTGTGTTATTTTTTTTGAGTTAGGGATGGAACGGTTTGTTTGAAATCCTTTTTGTTTTTTTTCGTTTATGAAAAACAAAAAGATTGAGTAGTGAGAGCCCGCCCGTTCTTCTTTTTTTTAGAAGAACGGGAACTCCCTTATTCTATTAAAATTTATAACCAAATTAATTCCAATAGCTATGCTATTACTCTTTTAGAGATTTGATTTCTATTTCTTTTTTTTCTTCTATCCCTAGTTTTTCTTTGATACTATCTACGATGTAATAAACAACTGGAACTAAATAAACGGTAAGAATTAAAGACGAGGTTACTCCTCCGATAATTACCCATGCTAGTCCGTTTTTCCACTCGCTGGCTGTACCCGACGCCATTGCAATTGGGAGCATACCTACTATCATAGAAATACTGGTCATAAGAATTGGTCGCATTCGTTCTTTTCCTGCTTCCAACAGAGCGTCTTTATAGTGCATTCCTTTTGCTTTTAACTGATTGGTAAAATCGACGATAAGAATAGCGTTTTTCACTACTAACCCCATAAGCATTATAAGTCCTAACAAGGCAAACAGACTTAGGTGACTGATGGAAATATTGAGTGCTAACAAGGCTCCAATTACAGCTACAGGAATGGAGAATAACACCACAAACGGATAGATAAAACTATCGTAGAGGGCTACCATAATCAAGTAAATAAGAATAAATGAAATTAAAAGTACTGAACCTAAAGCTCCAAAACTATCGTGCTGACGTTTGATGTCGCTTCCCCAAGTCATGTTTACTTCTTCTGGAAGTGGGTGTTCTTTTAGGTAAGCTACCACATCGTCGGCTACTGAACCTGATGGACGCCCCAAAGCATCGGAGGTAAGTGTTACGGCTGGCTGACGGTCTTTTCGTTCTAGTAAAGATGGAGAGTTATCTTGTACTACATCGGCAAACTGAGATACTTTTACTGGCATTCCCATAGGATTGATAATTGCTAGGTTCTTAATGTCTTCGTAGTTTTTTCTGTCGAATCCATCGAGCCAAACTCTTACTGGGTATTCGGTTCCGTTTTCGGTTATGGTTGCATCGTCGTTTCCTGTTAGGGCTGTACGAAGATTAATTCCTACGTATGCTGTATTTAGCCCTAATCGTTGCATTTTATCTTTATTAGGAATAATTTTATATTCGGGGTTTCCTTCCTCTACCGATAATTGAACGTTGTCTGAACCTGGTATGTTTTCTATAGCTGTTTTTAATTCGTTGGCTACTTGCATGACCTCATCTACATTGGTTCCGCTAAGTGTCAATTCTACGGGGGCTGTTCTTGGTATTAACCCCAAAGCTGACATGGAATAATTAGCTTCTGGGTATTGTTCTTGCAAAGCGTTACGCAAATCGAGCATGAATTTTTCTGTTCGCTGATTGTTTCGTTCTTCTTTGGGTTTTAATTGTACGGTAAATTCCGTTTTATTGGGCGATCCCATTCCTAAACTTCCTATTCCTGTACTTGGTCCTCCAATGTTACTAAAAACGGTTTCGACATCGGGTTGAGCGAGAATAAACTCTTCGACTCGACTCGACAGTAAATTATTTTGCTGAATAGAAGCTGATTTATCGAATTCTAATGCTAATCTAAATTTACCTTGATCCCCTGTAGAAATAAGTTCTGCTCCTATTATGTTTTGTTTCATCATAATTCCTGTTCCTGCAAACAAGGCTAAAACAATAAGGATAAATGCTATTTTGTGTGTCAATACCCATTTTAATTGATGTCCGTACCAAGTAATAAAAGTATCTAATTGAACCTCGAACCAAAGTAAGAATTTATTGAAAAAATTGGTTGGTTGTAAGTCTTCTGATTTCCCAATACGAGAGGTCATCCAAGGAGTTAGCGTAAATCCTACCAATAAACTCGTAAGGGTTGAAGTCATTACAACTACCGAAAACTGTTTTAGCATATCGGCTACGAATACTTGTATAAATAATATGGGTAAGAATACCACAATATCGACCAAGGTAATAGATACGGCTGAAAAACCTATTTCCATACGACCATCATAAGATGCGGTAACTTTGTCTTTTCCCATATCTAAGTGACGTTGTATGTTTTCGAGCACTACGGTCGCATCATCGACCAGAATACCTATAATGAGAGACATAGCTAATAGTGTCATTAAGTTTAAGGTATATCCTAGCATCCACATTACGGCAAAAGCTGTAACCAATGATGTTGGTATAGCTATTAAAACGATTAATGAATTTCTAAAACTGCGTAAGAATAAAAGCATTACGATAGAAACCAAAATTACAGCTCCTATTAAATCATCGACTACCGATTCTACTGCAGCAATGGTATTGTCGGTACTGTCGTCTGCTATTATAAAATCGACATTGTGTTCGGCATTGCGTTCTTCTATCTGTTTGAAACGTTCTCTTACTGCTTTTGATACATCCACGGCGTTGGCATCTCCTTGTTTTTTCATTAAAATACCTATTCCGTTTTTTCCGTTGTAACGACTAATTGAAGTGATGTCTTTTATTCCATCGGTTACTGTTGCTATGTCTTTTACATAAACTGGGCTTCCTGGTATTGGCATTGCTACTTGTACGTTTTCTATGTCTTCTATGGTTTTGAACTTACCTGTAAGACGTACTGAGTTGCTTTCGGTAGAGGATTGAATTTTACCTGCTGGTAAATCTAATCCCGAGCGGTTTATCATTTCGACTACTTGGTACAATGATATTTTATAACGTTTTAATTTTTCTTGATCTACTTTTACTTGTATTTCTCTTTCTTCCCCTCCCAAAATTGTCAATTCTGCAACTCCTTTTATTTGTTGTATTTGAGGCAAGAAATCATCTATCATTTTTTGATAAAATTCGGTAGAAGGCATATCGCTAGTTGCACTAATCGACATAATTGGCAAATCGTTTGGCGATACTTTACTCATTACAGGACTCAAAATGGAGGCTGGTAATTCTCTACGAATATTGTCGATATACCGTTGAGCGTCCTGCATGGTTTTATCCAAATCGGTTCCGTATTTTAAATTGGCAATAATAACCGATGCGTTGGGCAATGATTTGGTTACTAAATACTCTACTCCTTCGAGGTTTGAAAGTGCATCTTCTATTTTTCGAGAGACGGACGTTTCTACTTCTTGGGGTTCTGCCCCTGGATAAACTGTTTTGATTACGACTACAGGTTGATTGAAATCAGGCATGAGTTCGTAACTTAAATTCTTGTAACCTATGTAGCCTAATAATATAAGCACACTGAATAATACGATAATCAGTGAAGGTCTTTTTATGGATATTTCTGTTAAATTCATATTTTTGTTTTTATTTTTTTCGTACTGCGTAAAACGTCTAGCGTCCTGCGTATCTCGTATTCCGAAGCACTCAAGACGCAATACGAGAAACGCAATACGTTCTTATTATTTCACAATAACATTAGCTCCATCGAAAAGATTTATAAATCCACTTGTAACGATTTCGTCTCCTTCTTTTAATCCGTCGGCTATAACTACTTTATTTTTTAGTCTTTTTGCTATTTTCACTTCAGTAAGTATTGCTTTTTGGTCTTTTACCAAATAAACTTTAGGGGCTTTGTCTGAACCTACAATTGACGAAGCCAGAATTGTAATTCCACTTTTCATTCCTGTATCGTCTATCACGACCTTACCAAACATGTTGGCTTTAATTTTTAGGTCTTTTGTATTTTCTACTTCAAACTGAATAGGGAAACTATTTCCTTTATTACCTTTACTTCCTACGGAGGTAACTACACCTGTTAATTCTAAATTGGGTAATACATCTACTTTTATTTTATAGGTATTGTTTTCTTTAAACAAATCTAAATTATGCTCTGAAACATTGACCATAAATTTTAATTCGGTGATATCGGTTAACATTAACAATGGAACTCCAGGAGCGGCAAAAGAACCAACTTCCGACATTTTCATGGTTACCACTCCACTAAATGGAGCGTAAATTGTCGTTTTACTCATTTTTTCGACCAAAGTACTACGTTGTATCTTAGCTGCTTTTAATCCCATTAAGGTTTTTTCTAATTTCACTCCTTGAATAGCTTCTGCATCTGTTAAGGTTTTATATCTTTTAGCATCTGTTTCCAATCCTTCTATTTTGACATCTATTGCGTCTATTTGTAATTGCAATAAGGCTCCGTCCAACTGCACTAAAGGCTCTCCTTTTTTCACTACACTTCCTGCATCTACAAAATACTTGATTATATTACCTTGTATATCCGAATTGATACGAGCATCTTTATTTGCCATAAATGCCCCTGTATATTCTTCATTGATTTCAATAGGTTCTGATTTTATTTTATCGGCATGAATGGTTATTGGCTTTTGCTTATCGTAGTGATAAATTCTATTTTCAGAAGTTTCTTTATTTGCTGATAACTGAAGAAATATAATTGCTCCTAGAGCAATTAATATTAATATGCTTATTATTTTTTTCATGATTGTTTTTTTAGATTCAAGACTAATACCAACTTAACATTTAAATGCGCCTAATAAATAGTTTCTTTTCTCACTTCTTTCAGCGTATTTCAAAATTAAATTGGTATAAAAGACTCTAGCTGTTAAGACTTTTACTTTGTTTAATATTATTTTCTTTTATCAATTCTTAATTAGTTTTTAATATTTCCTGTGGCTTTTTTCAATTCTAAGTCGGCTTTTAAATAATCTATAAGTGCCGTTATATAATTATTTTGAGCTTGATTTATGGCATTATCTGCCAACAAGACATCGGTTAAACTGGCTACTCCTTCTTTTTGCTGAATAAGTGTTTTGTTATAAATTTCTTGAGCCAATTTCATTTGCAATTGACTTTCGTTGATGGTTTCTTGAGCTTCCACTTGTTTTAACTTTGCGTTTTTAACTAGCATTGCATTTTTATCGTTTACCAATTCTTTTTGCAATTCGGTATTTTCGATTTCTATCTTTTTTTGATTAATTTTTTTATTGGTTACCGTGCCATTAAAAATAGGTATACTGATTTTTGCACCAACAAAGCCCATATTGTAAAACTTATAAAAATCACCGCCCATTGGTTGTGGTTTTTCATATCCATATCCCATTGCTCCATAAGAACCATAAAGAAATGCTGTGGGTAAATATCTTGTTTTTTTCAAGGTTTTTAATTCTGAATTTAACAAACTAAACTTTGTTTCTAGCAACTGAATGTCTATTGATGATTTTATAGCATATTCTTTTTTCTCTTGTTTTAACGTAAGCGTTTCAATGTCTAAATCTTTGTTTTGAGAAATACCCATAAATAGTTTTAATCCATTTAGCACCTGATCGTATTTACTATCCAAAATTCGACGTTTGGTTTCCAACTGTTGTACTTGTAGCTTTACTTTATCTACGTCTGTTTTTTGAGCTAATAACTCTTTATTCAATAAGGTAACATTACTCAATAGTTTATTGGCATTTACTAAATTACTATCTATAAAAACCATTTGACCTTTTATAATCTGAGCATTGTAATAAAGGTTTGTAATATCAAAATAAACCTCTTCTGCCGTTTTTTGATATTGTAGTTTAGAAACCTCTTTGGCTATTTTTACTTTTTCAATTCCTCCATACAATTCTGGGCTATAAATAGGCATTCCCAATTGAATATTTCCTAATATATTGTGATCTACTCCGAAGCTAGCCTCTTTATATACACCTTGAGGACCTCCAAAAATTGCAGCAGGCATCAATTGAGTAGGTAAATCTAAATAATATTTATAATCTCCATTGGCAGTGATTTTGGCAATAAATTAGCTTTTACTTCTCTCTGTTTTTCATTAGATAACAGTATTTCATTTTTACCAAGTTGCAATTTCTTGTTATTTACCATTGCCGAATCTATGCATTGGTCTAGCGTCCAAACTTCTTGCGCTTGAAAATGACCGCCTGTTTCTACAAAGAGCAGCAACAGTATTACTTTAAGTATATTTCTGTATTTTATCATTTCTTATTTTGTTTTTTTTGTTTGAAAATAAATTAGAGCTGTAAATATTAAGGTTACCGATATTCTAAAAAACATCGCTCCAATCGTTCGTGTTTCGTGTACTCCTCCGTTGTTTACATAATTTAAAAACACCATTTGCGTAATAACAAGCAATAAAGCTGCTATTAACATTGGTTTATAACTCCATTTTTCATCTTTCAACAAACCACTTATCGAAACAAGATAGAGTAAACTACTTATAAAATTTGCGACAACTACAAACATTACATAATTTCCTTCTTTGGCTCGTATTTCAAACAAATCGAATATAACCGAAGTACTCAAAAATAGCGTCAACAATGTAAAAGCTGTTAAAACGATTCCTATTCCGTATTTTGTATATTTATTCATGTTTTATTTTTGTTACTAGTTAACACTCACTAACTTTAATGGGTGAAAAAAATTATTTCACCATCATTTTATCAAACCCTTTTCTCAATTCCCCCCCCTCTTTCCTTAAATCAAAATTATAATCATTTAATCGCCATCTTAAAATAGTAAAACGCATGCTTCCCATAAAAAAAGAAACCAAAATTGAAGCCTCTATATCATCACGAATAGAACCGTCTTCTTGTCCTTTCTCTATGATAGCTTCTACCATTTTCTTTTTTTGATTTAAAATAGTCAAAACCATTTCCGATAATTTTTTTTCATATTGAAAACTAGCCTCCGCAAAAATCACCATTACTATCGCTGGATTTTCGGAAAAATGATTAAACTGAAATTCCATAATCTTATTTAATTTTTCCAAGCCGCTTTTATCCAATCTTAATATTTCTTTTAGTCCTTTTTGTAAAGTAGCTCTATAAAAAGTAAGCACCGAAGCTAATACCTCGCTTTTTCCTTTAAAATGACGATACAAAGCTGGTTCACTAAACCCCATTTCTTCAGCCAAATTTTTAGTCGTAAGATTTTGCAAACCTTTATTACCTATTAATTTGGTAGCAGCTTCTATTATTTCTATTTGTCTGTTTGTATAGTCCATTGCCTCAACTCATTTATTTTAATTTATAAAAAGATACTCCAAGCCATATTACAGATGTAATCATTGATATAGCTCCCAAAAGTACAAAAACAGGAGGTAATCCTAAATAAATTTCTGCTAAAATTCCCATCGGCATCATAATTCCTAAAATAGCTAACCTCGAAATTATTTTTACATTTTTCAACTTATCATTATACTGTAACAACAAAAAACCGATTACAATATTCAAAAAAGCAAATAGATTTCCATGTACGTGAGCTAATCGAGATTCAAAATGTTTTCCTGTAGAATAAGAATCTACCCAAGCAGCTTTATCTGGAGCAAAGTCCCTTAAATAAATTAATAAAAAACCGTAGAGCATAAATGCTCCCATAACTAAAAATCCGACTGCTATATTGTTTTTTCCTTTCATAATAAATTAAGTTAGTTAATATTCACTAACAAAGGTAGTCATAAAAATAAGATTACAAAATAAAATCTCTCTAAATTTTACATATTTTATAAATATTCGTTAAATTTGATAGTGCGTTTAATTTAAAAACTAAAGATATGGTAAAAGAAGTGCGTTACAATTGGCGAAAATTAATTTTTATTATCGCTCCGTTTCTATCCATCTATTTAGATTTATTTACTGAATTAGACTCCAGCAACCCTTTGATTACATATACACTTTCAATCGCTTTATGGATGGCGTTGTGGTGGGTTTCTGAAATAGTACCCTTAGCCATCACCTCTCTTCTTCCCATTGTACTCTTCCCATTGTTTGGAATTATGAATGGAAAAGCAGTAGCCTCTACTTATTTCAACAGTGTTATTTTTTTGTTTATTGGAGGATTTCTCTTAGCTATCGCAATACAAAAATGGAATTTGCACAAACGTATAGCTTTATTTATTCTTAATATGGTAGGCGTAAAACCTTCTGGTATTTTATTTGGTTTTATGTTTTCTACCGCATTCTTATCCATGTGGATTTCCAATACAGCGACCACTATTATGATGATTCCTATTCTATTATCCATTACTATAAAACTGGAGGAAATAAACGGAAAAGAAAAAACAACGACGTTTGCTATTGGCTTATTATTAGCCACTGCATACAGTGCTTCAATTGGAGGAATAGCTACTTTAATTGGCACTCCTCCTAACCTTTCTTTCTCTAGAATATACGCCATTTATTTCCCAAACAATCCTGAAATTTCTTTTGTAAAATGGTTTACCTTTGCCCTCCCCATTACGATAATAATGTTTACTGTTTTATTTTTTTATATTAAGAACAAATTCTTACCCAAACACCTCAATTGGAAAAACATAGCTCCTCATAATTTAAAAGATGATTTAAAAAAATTAGGAGAAATGAGTTCCGAGGAAAAACACATTGCCGTTTTATTTATAACCCTAATTTTCTTATGGTTCTTCCGTTCCGAAATCGACTTAGGATTTATTAAAATTAAAGGTTGGTCTTCATTATTTCCCTATCCAAACTATATAAATGACGGAACTGTTGCTATTTTTATAGCCATTATTTTGTTTCTTATTCCCGACACAAAATCCTCTTACATACTCACTTGGGATGATACAAAAGCTATTCCTTGGGATATTATTTTGTTATTTGGGGGCGGATTCGCTTTAGCTAGTGGCTTTAAAGCATCAGGACTATCTGTTTGGTTTGGAAATCAACTTATTTGGTTAAAAGACGTACATCCATTTATTATTATATTTTGCATTAGTTTATTGGTTACTTTTTTAACCGAACTCACTTCAAATACAGCTACTGTAGAAACTTTTTTACCTATTCTAGCCGGACTCTCTATTTCAACACATACAAACCCTCTTTTATTTATGATTCCAGCAACCATTGCTGGTTCTATGGCTTTTATGCTTCCTGTTGCTACACCTCCCAATGCCATTGTTTTTGGAACTAAAAAAGTAAGAATATCTGAAATGGTAAAAGCAGGCTTATTCTTAAACATAGCTGGAACATTTATCATTTCTATCATGGTTTATTTTTATGGAAGCTTCATTTTCGACATCTAACATTTCACAATAAAAGCTAACGTAATATAATCTTCAAATTCACCAAATAGACTGAAAGAGAGGCGTAAGTTCTACTAAAAGAAATAGTAAAAAACAAACAAAAGCTAATTACATTGAGTATATATTCGTATCTTTATAAGTCAATAATAAAAATTCTTCCTAATAAGAAATAACATGGGACGTAAAACAGTTGAAAAAAAAAGATATGTAGATCCAAAAGTAAAAGAAAAATATACGATTAAATTAATGGTTTATTTTCAAAACAATGGCTTAGAAAATTTTTCGATGTCTAAATTGGCTCGTGAACTAGGAATTAGTAAAACTACACTCTACAATCATTTTGAAAGTAAAGAAGAAATGATAGAAGCGGCAATTAAACATAAACTAAAAATAATTGGAGAATATCAATCTGTACTAGAAAATATTACATTGCCATATGCTGAAAGATACCGAAAATCAATGCTTTTTTTCTGTGTCCAAACTTTTGATATTTCTTCATTAATACTCAATCAATTGGAAGTAGATTATCCTAAAATTTGGCTTAGAGTTCAAATTTTTATTCGCCACGTCATGTTAGATTTAATTAGTTATTATGAAATTGGAATTGAGATTGGTATGTTTAACAATTGGGCTAATCCTTTGTTGTTGAGCATGAACGACCAACAGTTTTTTGATTTTTTGGCAAACACAAACACTTTAAAAGATAATAATATAGAAGTTTTAGAAGCTTTTAATCACCACTTTAAAATAAAATTTAGTGGTTTAATAAAAAAATAAATGAAACAAATTACAAGAAAAAGAAAACCGAAAGTAAAAGCAAAACTTCACGAAAGAAACAAACATATAGGAAGGTACGATTTAGATAGTTTAACTAAAAGTTCTCCTGAACTAGAAAAATACTTAATCGAAAATAAAAAAGGAGAACAATCGGTCGATTTTGCAAATCCGAATGCGGTAAAAGAATTAAACAAAGCGCTTTTACTTCATTTTTACAACATTGATTATTGGGACATTCCCGAAGGATATCTTTGCCCTCCAATACCAGGAAGAGCCGATTACATTCATATTGTAGCTGATTTATTAGCCGAATCTAACGATGGTGAAATTCCGAAAGGAGAAAAAATAAAATGCCTAGACATTGGAACAGGAGCTAATTTTGTTTACCCTATTATAGGTACTAATGAATACGGTTGGAGTTTTATAGCTACTGAATCTTCTCAAGAATCGTTTGATTGGGCGAGTGCGTTGTTGGACAAAAACAAAAACCTAAACGCTACCATACGCTTTCAAGAGAACTCGGAAGCTATTTTTAAAAATATATTAAATAAAGATGAAAAAATAGCTATTTCTATCTGTAACCCTCCTTTTCATATTTCAAAACATAAAGCCGAAGTCTCAAATTTAAGAAAGCTTTCAAACCTAAAAGGAGAAAAAGTTAGAGACGTGACCTTGAATTTTGGAGGAAAAAGCAACGAACTTTGGTGCAATGGAGGTGAGAAAAAATTTATTGAAACCATGATACAGGAAAGTGTTGAATACGCAAGTAATTGTGAATGGTTTACTACAATTGTATCGAATAAAGACCACTTAAAAAAATTCAATAAAGTATTGGAAAATGTAAAAGCAAAAGACATTAAAATAATTCCTATGGGACAAGGAAATAAAAAGAGTAGAATTTTAGCTTGGAGATTCTAGAAAAAAAATACAAGAACAAACAAGTAAAAGCTAATTGTATTGAGTATATTTATTTTTTAATTAATTGCTCAATACAAAGAAGTTTTATTACAAAACGGAAAAAAGCATTTTATAAGATATAAAAAAACATTCAACTTTGGGAAAATGAAGATAGATTACGCAAAAGAAAAAGAAGAAATTGAAGCAGCTTATACCGATTTAATTAACGCTATAAAAGTTGATTTAAATAATGACGACCTAAAATTTATTAGAAAAGCATTTGACGTTGCAGTAGATGCCCATAAAGAAATGCGAAGAAAATCGGGAGAACCATATATTTTTCACCCAATTGCCGTTGCTAAAATATGTGCAGAAGAAATAGGATTAGGAGCTACATCAATTGCTTGTGCACTACTTCACGACACCGTCGAAGACACCGATATTACGCTTGACGACATAGAAGCAATGTTTGGTATAAAATCAAGAAAAATTATTGATGGACTTACCAAAATGTACGGTATTTTTGATTTATCAAAATCGGCACAAGCTGAGAATTTTAGAAAAATGCTACTAACCATACCCGAAGACATTCGTGTTATTTTAATTAAGCTAGCCGACAGATTACACAACATGAGAACCTTAGGTTCGATGCGAAAAGACAAGCAATTAAAAATAGCCTCTGAAACTTCATTTCTCTACGCTCCTTTAGCTCATCGCTTAGGCTTGTATGGGATAAAATCTGCATTAGAAGACTTATCTTTAAAATATACTCACCCAGAAGAATATTATGACATTGAGCAAAAACTAGAGAAATCAAAAGAAGTTAGAGAACGTTTTATTCAAAAATTTTCTTTGCCAATTAGAGAAGCTTTAGACAAGCATAAAATAAAATATTCGATAAAAGGAAGGCCTAAATCGATACACTCTATTTGGAATAAAATACACAATAAAAAAGTCTCTTTTGAAGAAATTTATGATGTTTTTGCTATTCGAATAATTATTGATACCGAAAAGGAATTGGAAAAAACAGAATGTTGGAAAACCTATTCGTTGGTTACTGATTTTTACCGTCCCAATCCAGACCGTTTGCGAGATTGGGTTTCTCACCCTAAGCAAAACGGGTACGAATCGTTGCATACTACCGTTATGAGTCCAACAGGAAAATGGGTAGAAGTTCAAATTAGAACGGTAAGAATGGACGAAATAGCAGAAAAAGGATTGGCCGCTCACTGGAAGTACAAAGGTAGCAATGACGAAGCTAGTGGGTTTGACCAATGGATAAGTCAAATTAGAGAATTAATTGAAAACAAAGACAGTGATGCGCTAGATTTCATAGATGATTTTAAGCTCAATTTATTTTCAGATGAAATCTATATATTTACTCCAAATGGAGAACTAAAAACATTACCAACAAATGCGACAGCTTTAGATTTTGCCTTTGAAGTTCACACAGAAGTAGGTGCTAAATGCATTGGAGCAAAGGTAAATCAAAAACTAGTTCCGCTTAGCTACCAATTAAAAAGTGGTGATCAGGTTGAAATCTTAACTTCAAAAAAACAAAAACCCAAAAAAGATTGGCTCAACTATGTTGTTACATCAAAAGCTAAATCAAAAATAAAATCGTCTTTAAAAGAGGCTGAAAAATTAATAGCTCAAGACGGTAAAGAAATTTTACAAAGAAAACTGAATAGTTTAAAAGTTGATTTTAATGAACCTAACTTAAAAGAACTTTTAAAACTATATGATTTTTCAGAACATTCTAATTTATACGTTCAAATAGCTAAAGGAAAAATTGATTTAAGCAAAATAAAATCCATTGTTCAAAAAGGAGGGAAACTTAAACATGGTTCGGTTAGTTTAACGATAAAAGAAACCTTTGAAACGCTTTACAAAAAAGTAGCAGGAAAAAAAGAGGAATTAATTATAGGAAATAGTAACGACCAATTAGATTATAAACTAGCTCCTTGTTGTCACCCAATACCTGGAGATGATGTTTTTGGTTTTATTACAATAAGTGACGGCATTAAAATACACCGAACCAATTGTCCTAACGCTAAACAATTAAGAGCTAATTATGCTTATCGAATAATAAATGCAGCTTGGAAAGGCAAAGAAAAAGAAGAAGCATTTTTAACAGGCGTTAAGTTTTCAGGAATGGATAACGTTGGTTTGGTAAATCAAATTACTAGTTTTATTTCAAAAGAAAAGAGCGTAAACATGAAATCTATAAGTTTTGAATCTGAAGGAGGAATGTTTGAAGGAAAAATAATGCTTTATGTTGATGATAAGCAACATTTATATAATATTATATCGCATTTAAAGAAGTTTGAAGGAATTGAAAAAGTAGTAAGAATTGAAGTTTAAGATTAAGTATCAAGACCAATAATCAATTAAATTGAGCCATATTAATCGTTTTGTTTTTTACTATTTACCTTCAAAAAATCCATTCATAGCTATGACTATGAATGGGTTTTTATTCATCAACTCGTAAAAAATAAATTCAATTTCTAAAAGTGTAATTCAATAAAAAAATGATATTACCCCGTTATTCCGTTTATAAATGTTTCTACAAATTCAACAATTTGTTTTAGTATTTTATCGCCTAGTTTCTTGCGTTTTAATACACTTGGTTT
>CAMZKF010000244.1 GCA_947311095.1 uncultured Flavobacteriales bacterium | reverse complement strand
TACTTGCAGAAGGAGGATTGATAACGCCAGAATGGTTGTTGGCTGGTTACAAAAATGGTTTTTACCTTTGGACTAGTCCTATGCGATACCCTAAATGGTGGACTCCAGATCCTAGGATAGTTATGTTTCCAGATAAATTATCTGTGCCAGAATATGTAAGTAAAGGTATAGAAGAAGCTGGTTTTACCGTTTCGTTTAATCAAGATTTAGAAGGGGTAATGAAACTAATTCAATCTGTAGAGAACCAAGGAGAAATGAACAATGGATGGCTTACTGGTAAGTTGATTAATTCCTTCCTTGAAATTCAAAAAAGAGGGCTAACTCTATCGGTTGAAGTTTATCAAAATGAAAAATTGGTTGGAGGTGCTTTTGGGGCTACAAACGGAAAACTGTATTTTGGCGAATATATTAACGGAACAGAAGAATTTGCTAGAGAGTTTGCTTTAATTGAATTAGCAAAAAAATTAAAAGCGGAAAACTTTGCACTTATCGATTTGCAAAAAGAAACCAATGAAACCATTGATGTTGGTTTGTCAGAAATATCGAGAAGCGAATACATTAGAATTTTAAAAGATTAAGAACAAAATGACTGAATTAGAGAATAACATTACAGCAGCTAATATTTTAGTTGAAGAAAAAAAGTATAATCAAGCAATAGAATTATATATAGAATCTTTAAATTACACCGATTTTGAAGAACAAAAGCTAGATATTTTAAATACTATTGGACGACTTTATTTAGGATTGCAAGACAACGAAAAGGCTATTCTTTATTTTGAAAAATCTATTGAAATTCATAATCAATTAAATGCGGAAAAAGCAGCTAAACTAATAGTAAACAAAGCTACAATACTTAATAACTTAGGTATATTATCTGTTAAACATACTCCTAAAA
Organism: uncultured Flavobacteriales bacterium; assembly: GCA_947311095.1. Lineage (GTDB taxonomy): Bacteria > Bacteroidota > Bacteroidia > Flavobacteriales_D > Parvicellaceae > S010-51. The sequence goes on along the minus strand of CAMZKF010000244.1, from coordinate 3,236 downwards.
AAGCTATGAAATTTCATAAAGAAGCATTAGCTATATTTGAAGAAATAACACAAAATAAGCCTGAGTACAATGTGCATTTAGCCAATACACATTATTCATATGCTGATGCAGCTTATGCAAAGGGGGATTATTATATGGCTAAAAAACAATATAAAGATGCCATAAAACAGTACACAGAAATAGGAGAGTCAGATGCAACGTTCCCGTTTATTGCTAATGCTTATTATAATTTAGGAAACGTTTATGCAGATGAAAACGCTGTTTATGACGCTAAGTCAAACTACCTAAAAGGCTTAAAAATATTTAGAAAGTTGGCAGAAAACAATCCTAAATCATATAAGTCTTTAGTAGCTGCTACGTTTAACAATTTGGCGGTAGTAGCTAAAACTATGTATCAATATTCTGATGCTATTACTTATTATGAAAACTCATTAAAAGAATATGAATTTTTAATACAAGAGGATAAGAATACTTTTCTTCCTTTTTATGCAGCAACAATCAATAGTATAGGCATTATATATTCCGAACAGCATGAGGTTAAGGATGATTATGATAGCTTTGGTTTAACAGGGTTTTCTGGTCTTGGAACATTATCAACCGACAATTCTATTGATAACAAAGAAAAAAAGAATCAATTAGAAAAATATAGAAAAGATAAAGCTTTAGGTTATTACTTAAAAGCAATTGATATCTATACAGAGTTAGCTACGCATCAACCAGAATTATATACCCACTATTTAGCTACTGCTCATCACAATTTAGGGGTGCTATACGATACTATGTCTGATTTTAAAAAAGCTGAAGAAAGCTTTGAAAAAGCATTGAACATTAGACGAGATTTAGCTAAACAACAACCAGAAGCCTTTAATTTGGATGTGTGTGTTACCTTGTTTAATGTTGTAACAATGTATCAAACATTACTAGAACAAACAGTTGAGATGGGGTTCAAAGATCAATCATTAAAAATCCTGGAAGAAATTGAAACTCGTTTGGTTTATTATAAAGAAGATGAACGTCCAATTGTGCAGAGTATGTTTAGTGATTTAAAATATTTTAAAGACTATTTTTCTGTTATTAATAACGAATATTTGGATGTTTTTGATGCCATTGTAAAAGAAAATGCAGTTATTGAAAAAATAAATGAAACATCAGCACCTGCTGAAAAATTATTAATGCAAAAGCATGTCATTAATTTATATTATTCATTATACGAAAAGTACCCTAAAAATCCTAGGTTAAAAGAGGTGTTATTAAATGCTTATGTTAAACACTCTTGGTTTGCTTTGCGTAGTAATGAGTTGTCTCTTGCCGAGTTTTCTATTAAAAGTGGTTTGAAGTTAGATAAAGATAACTTAAACCTAAAAGCCAATGAAGCTCTATTGTTTTTGATTAGAAAAAATGAATCTAAATTCAAAGAGATCTATGACCAATTAATTGTTATGGATAATGAAGAAAATAAGTCATATTCTAAAGTCTTTAGAGAGGATATAGAGGTTTTAAATAGAGATGGAGTATTAACGGATTATAAAATTTAATACTAATTTAAGATGTACTTTAATCAAATATATTATAACTTAACCTGTCAGAAGTGTGGAGCTAATCGTGATAATGGTAACACTACAATTCTAACAAAAAAAGAAACAACAAAACTATTAAAAGAAGATTTGATTTTGGAAATGAAATCATTTTCCGAAATTAATTGCGATTCTTGTGATTCGTTAGGAGATTGGACGTTAGTTTCTATTGATTTAAAAAGAAAAAATAAAGCCTTAAAAAAGTTTGAATTAGAGTTAACTAAAACTGACAATAAAGTAGAAGGAGAACCTAAAACAAATGATTTCTCGGAAGAACAGTTGAATGAAATTTATATCAACATTAGAGGAAGAGTAGAGGAGTTGAAGGGGCAATATTTACCGTCTGATTCTAATGGTACAGCCTCTTTTTTAGTTGAGACTTTTGATGAGAAACCATACTTAGTTGTCTCTAATTATCACGTAGATGGAATTTCTATTGAAGAAATAATTACTCAATTAGATGTATTAACAGGAGATATTACTCACAAAGGAATATCGGGAAAATTAAATAAAAAATTGGAATTAGCTTTTGAAGATTTAAAACTAAACCAAACAAACCCTTTGGTTATAACTCAATTGCAAAGCAAAGACAAACTAACCAATTTTTACATTATAGCTAAATTGCCCGATTCAGATTTGTATTATGGAATACTGGAAAACGAGTTTACACAACAAAAAATTATAGAAGGAGTACCATTAGTAAATTTTGAACCTTTAGATCTACGAGAGGTTGAAATGACACCATTTAGAACACAAGAATATATCATAAATGGAGTAAAGAAGGGTGATTAAACAAAAAATTAATACATTATTTTTAATCTGAAATTAATTTGGGATAGAGTTGATTTAATAACTATAAATTTTGATGTATTAAACTAAATACTGCGATACTAATATACTCTATTCCTATTGCAATTACAATAAAACCAATTATTCGAGATAAAGCATTAATCCCAGAAGCACCCAGTAATTTTTCAATATAATTTGAACTTCTTAACATGAGGTAAATCATCAAAGTTGTGAAAACCATAGCAGATATTAGAATTAAGGAATTGTTTAAACCAATGTATTCTTGTTTATAGGTAATCAACAAAGATATTGTTCCTGGACCGGCTAGCATGGGTATTGCTAGTGGAGTGAGTGAAATTTCTGAACGTTTTTTTACGTCTTCCTTTACACGGCTTTTCTTCATTCCTTTGTGTTCATTAAATTTTCCTGTTAGTAAGGCAAAACCTGATGAAGCTATTATTAGACCACCTGCTATTTTTAAAGAATTTAAACTGATTCCAAAAAAAGATAAAACATATTTTCCTGCGAAAAAAGAGATGAATAAAATGATTAAAACATTAATAGAAGTCCAGAATGCAATACTGTTTTTTTCGGGTTTAGTATGTTCTTGTGTAAGACCAACAAAAATAGGTACCGTACCTAATGGGTTCATTATAGAAAATAAAGCGCCAAACGCTAATAAAAATAATTCCATTTTTTTTTTGCAAAGCTAACAGCAAAACAGAGAATCAATATTAATTAAGCTTTACTTAATTATTAAATTTTTAATAATCCAACTAAAGTTTCGCATCCAATAAAACCAATCGCTTTCATCAGATTTTCTTTAAAAACGCAGCATAATTTCCTAGGGTAAAACCTTAGAAATCAGTATAT
>CAMZKF010000243.1 GCA_947311095.1 uncultured Flavobacteriales bacterium | reverse complement strand
TACTTCTGTTGTGTATCGAGTCGTATTTTCTTTATCCTGCCAAGTCCTAGTTCTTAGTTTTCCTTCTACATAAACTTTAGCTCCTTTCTTTAGGTATTTTTCTACCACATCAGCCAAACCTCTCCAAACCACAACGTTGTGCCAGTCGGTATTAGAAATTATTTCACCAGAGTTTCTATCTTTATAACTCTCCGTAGTTGCAATCGAAAAATTTGCTACCGTTGTTCCGTTTTCCAAATGTCTTACTTCTGGGTCTTTTCCTAAATTCCCAATTAACATTACTTTATTTAAACTTCTTGCCATATTTTAGTCGTTACAATTTATATTTAAGGTAAAACACAAATATACAGAAACTTATTAGCAAATATTCAAATCCAAGAGCTTTTTTTCTAGGGCGTTCGAGCAGGCTATCCGCACTCGCTTTTTTTATTTTGTGAAAAAACAAAATAAAAAAGAGCTCAAACAATTGCTTCTATCCTTAACGCAGACTTAGGTTTTGTACTGAAATCAATTAGTGTTACAACTTATTTTTAATCGTATAGAATAGGAATCTTCGCTAACCTTATATTTCTTTAAAACTTAATCTTAGCAATGTTATTTTCAAATATAATGGGGTTATTGTCAATCTTTTTGGGAGCATCAGAATTTTCTAATTTTAAAACTCCTCTCGGACAGACTGCCGAACAAACACCACAGCCAACACAAGAAGCTCTAACTATATCTTCTCCTTTTTGAGCGTAAGAACGTACATCTATTCCTTGTTCGCAATAAGTAGAACAGTTTCCACAAGATATACATTGCCCTCCATTGGTTGTAATTCTAAATTTAGATTTAAAACGTTGTACAATTCCCATATAGGCTGCCAACGGACAACCAAAACGACACCAAGTCCTGTTTCCAAATATAGGATAAAAACCTGTTCCAATTACTCCCGAAAAGATAGAACCAATTAAAAAACCGTATGTTTTTTGAATCGTGTAAGTTTCTATTCCAAAAATACTTCCTGCTCCTGTAAAGAAAGTGTAAAGTGTTACAATTGTCATTACAATGGCAAAAACCAATACCGAATGAACAATGTACCTTTCAAATTTCCAAGAAGCTAGTGTTTTGGTAGAGTTTTGACGGTAAGGGTCGCCCAATGTTTCTGCCAAACCTCCACAGCCACAAACCCAACTGCAATACCACCTTTTTCCATAAAAGTAAACCATTACAGGAATTACAATAAAAGAAAGTACAATTCCCCAAACAAACATAAAAATACCAATATTTCCACTCTGGATTAAGTTATTGATGTTGTATTGAAAAAAGAAATCATAGTCCAAAGGCCAAGCATTCTTAAAATCGTACCAAGGCATATTGAAACGAACCAAAATTTCGGGCAATAAAAAAGCGAATATAATTTGAAAAAATAAAACCACCGAAGTTCGAACCAAGTGATAGTTGTTGTGTCGATATTTAATGTACATTCTTACTGCCATCAATGTCATTGCAACACAATAAACAAATCCATACAAAAACCATTGACTAGCAGGATTTCCGCTCAAAGCAGTGCTTATAGGGTTGACTAACAAAATATTGTTGGCTAAATATTGAGGGTAGAAATACAAGAAAATGTAAAAAACGACCAAATAAACAAGTACTACCCAAGCCAGCCAACCTCTATTGGTAATCGAACTGTTAAAAATTCCATTGTGTTTTATCCCTGCAACTCCCTGTAGCTTAATATTGGGTAAGTTGAACATTAAAGCTCCTATAATTACCAATCCAAATGTTAAGAAAAACCATAACCAAGGCTTGTTTTTTGCTTCACTGTCGATGAGTAATTTATTTAATTCCAATAAACTCCAAGATTCGGAGCTAATGTGATATTCTTGCCCTATTTTACCATTTATTTCATTTATTTTAGCCGTTAAATCATTCTTGAAACTTGCTACGTCGGTATATTCTCGACCAAACATCCAAGAGGTGTTATCCATCAACAATTTCTTTTTATTGGGAGATTTATCAAAAATGGAAGTCAATACATTTTCGTCATATATAACCTTTCCCGAAGCCTCAACTTTATGTGAAATTTGATCCACTTCCGACTCCGATATTCCTTTGGTCGCAACCAGCGAATTTGAAATGTTTTGATTGTGTAAATTTAATATTTGAGGTAAACCCCGATTAAAACTGATTAAGTTAGACGTGCTTATCGAGTTCGAATTACTGTATTCATTTATCGCTGAAACAAATCCATTGGCAATAGTGTCTCCTTTGTCAACAATGGTTGGTGTCTTGTCGAAGTGAGCGGTTATTTTAGCGTCGTCGAAAGCGTAAGAACCTAGAAATAAGTTAGCAGTAAAGATAATAATACCGAGAATAAATAAGTATAATCCGAATTGTTGTAGTTGTTTCATGTTGTATTTTGTTTATGTTTTGGGCAAATCCCTCCTAAGGTCGGGTCGGGCTATCCACTATATCTTTTGTTGAAAAAAACAAAAGGATGCCGTTCCTATCCCTTTTGCAAATAAGCGTTTTTTTATCAAGAGAAAAGTGTTCTCCAGTTCCGTTTTTTTACTGCAATAGAAGTTTTATTTTCTGAATTAAATTTAGCTACAATCTCATTTTCATGTTGCTTGTAAAACTCAGGATCAAAATTAGCGTCAGCCAAATGTTCAAGTACAAATTCTACTGTTTTCTCCTCGTTCAGCCATTTATCAAACGCCTGATGACGCATTCTTATTCCGAAAGTATTGATTCCTATAAATTTTCGAGTATTTTTATCGTAGCAAAGCCTTACCGATTTCTTACCACTTTCGTGTTCCCAATAAAAATGCTGTTCATTTTCTTTAGGCTTAGGAAATACCCAGCCATAAGTTTGATATTCTATATCTAAAAATTTAGCAGAATTAAACCAATGACCTGGATTGTAAATTGTAGGTTTTTTACAAATTGTAGTGGCCAAAGTTTTCCCCATAAACTTACCAGTGTACCAAACTTGTTCTATGTTTCGCCTGTCGCCAGAAGGATGTTGCTTAAATTCAGCACAATCGCCAATTGCATATACATTTTCTACATTAGTTTGTAGATATTCATTAACCAAAACACCTCTATTTGTTTCTATGTTAGAAGATTTCACAAACGTTATATTTGGACTAACTCCTGCAGTAAGTCCTACCACCTGACATTTTATTTCCTCACCGTGATTAGTAATTATAGCCCTTGCATTTTCATTTTCGTCGGCAAGTACTTCTTTCAATTCTGTTTTCACACGCAAATCAATGTGGTGTTTTGCCATGTGTCGTTTTATCATTTCGCTTTCTTCTACGGGGAGAACATTTCCCCAAAAGGTATTTTCACGCACTAAGAAGGTAACTGGGTAATTTCGAGAAAGAATCATTTCTGCCATTTCAATTCCAATTAAACCTCCTCCCACAATTACAGCTCTATCAATTCCGTTCTTGGTGGTTTCTTCTAAAGCGTCTAAATCTTGTTTGCTGTACATTCCTTGCACACCTGATAAATCTTGTCCTTTCCAGCCAAATTTATTTGGTTTAGAACCCGTAGCTAAAATTAGTTTGGTGTAATTTATTTTTTCACCGTTATCTAAAACCAATTGATTGTCGGTTGTATTTATTGTAGTAACAAATGCTTGTTTTAATTCAATTCTGTTTTTCTTCCAAAACCAATTTTCGTAAGGCTGTAAATGTTCGAATTTCATGTGTCTCATATAGACATACATCAGAGCCGTTCGAGAAAAGAAATAGGGCGTTTCTGCCGAAATAATTAAAATTTCATGGTCGCTATATTTTCGAATATATCGAGCACAAGTTACCCCCGATATTCCATTTCCAATAATTACAATTTTATCCTTCATCTTTGTTTGCTTTTTACTCTTCCAATTACAATATTACATCTTAGAATATATTAATAGGTATCATAACTTTAGTCTGTAAAGGTATAAAAACCTTACAAGAAATGTAAGTTTTTTGTAAGGTGTAGAGTTTGAATGTCGAATAAACAATATAGCGTAATAAAATTAGATACTTTTATTTGGGGCTATTATATTCAAATTAATCTTTAGTTCTTCTGTTTCAAAATAAAATAATCGCCAGAAGAACTATATTTTCTTTTTGTTTTTTTATTTCAAGTCATTATTCAACACTTCGTTACTTTTTTAGTTAAACAATTGGTTGTTAGTTATTTAGCTGTATTAAAATTAGGCTAATCCATTGATAATTAGTATC
>CAMZKF010000242.1 GCA_947311095.1 uncultured Flavobacteriales bacterium | reverse complement strand
CCTAGCGGAGCTAGCCAATCTCCCTAAACTTTTATTTTGTTCTATATTCACATTCATTTAAAGGCCATTTAATTTTCGTTCAAATTTTAAACTTATCTTTCTTTGGGGAAAGAGGCGGATAAGCATATTAATTTTTATTCTACTCCTAAGGTCTATCTCAATCAATATTCTATTCTTTTCCTATTCTAATCATTATTCACTGATAATTGAACATTGCTAATTGTTCATTGAATATTATCAAAACCCTATTATTCTTTCAATATTTGCTATTGCTATTTTTCCTTTTAATGTTTCTTGTTTCAATCCTAATTTATAGTTTAAGAGTTGATTTTCGATTTGTAATAAATCATCAAACCCTTTTCCTGTAGAACTATAATTACTCAATAAAATTTCGTATGCCATTTGTGTCGTTTTTATTTGTTGTTTGTAAAGCTCTTTTTTTAAGAGGGCTTCTTCATAGTTGACTTTGCTTTGCACAATCATACTTATCATTTTATCTTCTAAGGTTTCTTTTTGATAAGCAATAGCTTCTTGATATTTATCTTCTTCACTATTTTTGGCGATATATGATTTTCGATAAATAGGAATACTCAATTTTACTTTAGGGATAAATATATCTCGACCATTGCCGTCAGGATTGGCATCTGTTCGTTGATTCAGCATACTATAATCTATTCCGACTCCAAAGGTTGGCTTGTTTATATTTTTATTTATAATTTGCTTCTGTTTTGAAGCTTCTATTTGATAATCAAGTTTGGTCATTAATGGGTGATTTGCCTGAATTTTTGAACGATAGTTTTCTAAGTTATAATCAACTAAACCTGTTAAACGCACACTGTCGGTTATTGTAATTTCGGTTTCAAGTGGTTGATTGGTGACTTGATTGATTTGAGCATAGAATTTTTTCTTTTTATTGGTAATGATTTTTAATTCCTGATCTATTTCTTGTATTTTTATTTGAATACGTAAGACATCGGCTGTGGTAGATTGTCCACTTTCTACTTTTGCCAACGAAACACTTTCTAGTGTTTTATAAATGCCTAAAAATTCATTTAAAATATCTGCTTTTTTATTTAAAAAATCAATTTGATAATATCCTTTTTTTACGGTATTGAACAATTCTAATTTTAGGGCTGCAATACGCTCAAACTTTGCTTTGGACATTGTTACAACCACGTCTTCTTTGCTTTTTAATGTTCCAAACCAAGGAAACATTTGACTTGCCGAAATCATTAATACCTGCCCTCCTAAACGTGTTTCTGGTCTAAGTACTGGTAACCCAACTCCTAGTTGTGGATTAGGCAATTGATTGACTTGATTAACTTTTTCTAATTGCGTTTCGTATTCTGCGTTCAAAAATTTTAACTCCGAATTTTCTGCTACGGTTAGTTGTAACAAATTCTCTAAGCTTTGCCCCTTTACTTTTGTTGTCAATGTACTATTTGCAATTAGCAATGTGCTATATGCAATTATCAATTTCCAATTAGCAATGTGCAATCTGCAATTAGCAATTCGCAATAAACAATGTACAATTATCAATGTGCAATTATTAATGAACAATATACAATTATCTACAAGTGGTTTTTGTGTTTTTAAATGACTCATCTTTTTGTGTTTTTAATGATAGCGAATAGCATTTTACCCAATTCGTCTGCATCTTTATAGAGACTTTCAAATAATGTCTGCTCTAAGTATTCGGTTTTTCTTATTTTCATTTTATCTATCTTAATTTACATATTACTTCTTGCGTTAGGGATAGGAGTGGTAGCTTTTGGTTTTTGAAACAATTAGTTAATCTTAGTTTAAAAGAGCGATTTTATGAGCTCCTTTTAGACTTAGATTAACCTTGTTTAAAAAACTAAAACTACAAACGTATAGCCCGTTAAAACGCCCTAATTATTATTCAAAATTTTCCTATTATTTTTAAAAGTACTCCAATGGAAACTCCACTCACGCCACACGCAATACAGCACAGGTACGGTAAACATTGTTATCATATTGAACACCATTCCTCCAAAAGATGGGATTGCCATTGGCAGCATAATATCGGCTCCTTTTCCTGTAGATGTAAGTACAGGCAACAATGCTAAAATAGTCGTTGCTGTGGTCATCATAGCTGGTTTTACTCTTCGTTTTCCGCCTTCTACTACAGCATCTTGGATTCCCTCGATGGTAGTAGGATTATTCTTTTTAAAACTATCTTTTAGGAAGGTTGCTACTAAAACACCATCGTCTGTGGCTATGCCAAATAAGGCTAAAAATCCAACCCAAACGGCTACACTAAGATTAACGGTTCGCACTTGAAACATTTCTCGCATATTGGTTCCAAAGAAGTCAAAATCTAAGAACCAATCTTGTCCATAGAGCCAAATCATAAGAAAACCTCCCGAGAATGCTACGAATACTCCTGAAAATACAAACAACGATGTTATTACCGAATTAAATTGGAAATATAGAATTAAGAAAATCAATGCTAATGCAATGGGTACTACGATTGCCAATCGTTCGTTGGAACGAATTTGTTGTTCGTAATTTCCTGCAAATTTATACGAAATTCCTGCAGGAACACTGAGTACACCTTCTGTTACTTTTTTGTCGAAATAGTTTTGAGCATTGTTTACTACCTCTACTTCCGAATAGCCATCTTCTCTATCGAATAGTACATAACCGATTAAAAAACCGTCTTCACTTTTTATTGCTTGTGGTCCTTGTTCATACTTTATATCTATTAATTCTCCCAGTTGAACTTGTGTTCCTGAAGGGGTCGAAACATAGATTGATTTTATTTTCTCAGGATTGTTTCTCAATTCCATTGGATAGCGTAATCGAACACTATATCGCTCACGTCCTTCTACCGAATTGGTCATTATCATTCCTCCTACTGCTGTTTGTATTTGATTTTGAACATTGAGAATTGATAACCCATATCGTGCAATAGCATCTCGTTTAATATCGAGCATTAAATAAGGTTTCCCTACAATTCTATCGGCAAAGACAGCTACTTTTTTGACTCCTTCTACCTCTTTTAAGTGTTTTTCTAATTGCAAGCCAAAGGCTTCTATTGTCTTTAAGTCTGTTCCTTTTACTTTTATCCCCATAGGTGCTCTCATTCCTGTTTGAAGCATTACCAATCGGGCTTCTATGGGTTGTAACTTAGGAGCAGAAGTCAAACTTGGTATTTTTGATGCTTGCACTATTTCTTTCCATATATCATCGGGCGATTTGATGTGCTCTCGCCATTGTCTATAATACAAGCCTTCTTCATCGGGGATTAAGTCTCCATTTTCATCTCTTACATATTCGTTGTCTTTATCGACCTTAAAACGTATGCGATGCCCGTCTTCGTTGGTTTTATATTCTGATTTATATTGTATAATATTCTCAAACATAGACATTGGTGCTGGATCTAGCGGACTTTCTACTCGTCCTGCTTTCCCTACTACCATTTCGACTTCGGGTATAGATGTAATAGCCATATCTAACAAACGTAAACTAGCTTCGTTAAATTCCATTCCACTATGAGGCATTGAGGTAGGCATCAAAAGAAAAGAACCTTCGTTTAGTGCGGGCATAAATTCTTCTTGCGTATTGGACATTATATTATATCCCATATACATTATTCCAAAAACAAATATTAAAAATAGGTACTTAACTTTGAGTAAGAATCGAAGTATGTTTTCATAAAAATGAATAATTACATAAAAGAATCCTATCAATAGTCCTATAATAAGTGCTACAAATAAGAAATTCGCTAATTCACTTTTTAGTACTCCTAAAGGCATCCAAATACGAGCTAATAGCCAAGCTACAACCAATGCATAAGCTATATTTTTGAGGTAATCAAAAACAGTATTCCATTTCTGAGACTTATGGTCTTTGGCATAGGTTGATATAATACCGCCTATCCCTACCAACAGACCAAATATTCCAAAAAACGAATAGGAGGTAAAGAGTAGGAAAACGGACAATAATACCAATCCAAAATTAGTGACATAAGAAGATAATTTTCCTTTGCTTTTGAAACGAAACAAAACCTCTGCCATTGGTGGCACAACTGTAATTGCCAAGATTATAGAAGCAATTAAAGCAAAAGACTTGGTAAATGCCAATGGTCTAAACAATTTTCCTTCGGATGCTTCCATTGTAAAAACGGGCAAGAAACTAACGATGGTAGTGGCTACGGCTGTTACTACGGCAGAAGCTACATCTACAGTTGCTATATAAACAGTGGTTTTCATCGATTGTTCTGGCGGAGCAATTTTCATTTGTTGCATCATACTTTCGCTGAGGACAATTCCCATATCGACCATTGTCCCTACGGCAATGGCAATTCCTGAGAGAGCTACAATATTGGCATCTATTCCAAAGTATTTCATTGCTATAAAACACATAAAAACAGCAACAGGTAAGGAAGCTGAAATCAAAAGAGATGATTTAAGGTTCAATAGCATTAATATAACTACGATGACAGTAATGAGAATTTCCAACGTCAGCGCTTCTTCGAGTGTGCCAATGGTTTCTTTTATCAACTGTGTGCGGTCGTAAAAAGGAACAATAGTAACTTGCGAAGTAGTACCATCCGCTAAAACCTTACTCGGCAAACCACTTTCCAATTCGGTTATTTTATCTTTTACATTATTAATGACTTCCAAGGGGTTCGCTCCATATCTAGCGACTACTACTCCTCCTACTGCTGAAGTTCCTGACTTATCCAAAACACCTCTACGAGTAGCAGGTCCCAAATGTACCACTGCGATATCTTTAATGGTAATTGGCACATTATTGACTGTTTTTACAACTGCCGATTCTAGGTCTTTTACATTTTTGATATACCCCAAACCTCTCACAAAATATTCAGCCATATTTATCTCTATGGTTTGTGCTCCTATATCGAGGTTACTTTCTTTGGTGGCTTTCATTACCTGTTGCAATGTAATGCCATAGGCTTTCATCTTATCGGGGTTAACATCTACTTGATATTCTTTTACAAATCCTCCAATAGAAGCGACTTCGGAAACTCCAGATGCACTTTGCAAACCATACTTGACATAGAAATCTTGTATGGTTCTCAATTCTTGTAAATCCCAACCTCCTGTGGCATTGCCCAAAGAATCTTGTCCCTCTAATGTGTACCAATAGATTTGCCCAAGCGCTGTAGCATCTGGACCTAGTGCTGGTTTCACTCCTTCGGGCAACAAACCTGCTGGTAGTGAGTTCAGTTTTTCTAAAATTCTACTTCTACTCCAATAAAACTCCACATCTTCTTCAAAAATAAGGAAGATGCTTGAGAAACCAAACATAGAATTACTACGCACGCTCTTTACCCCTGGTATTCCAAGCAATGAGGAAGTAAGTGGGTAGGTTATTTGGTCTTCCACATCTTGTGGCGAACGTCCCATCCATTTGGTAAATACGATTTGTTGGTTTTCTCCAATATCGGCAATGGCATCGACCGATACGGGGTCTTTTGGTAACCAACTAATGCCTGTTTCAAAGGGTGCAGATACTAATCCCCAACCTGTAAATAACAAGACGAGTAACCAAGCTACTAATTTGTTATCAAGAAAAAATTTTACGGTTTTGTTTATCATTTTTATTCAGTTTGTAATGTACTATTATCAATTTCAACTTGCAATGTTTGATTAATTTACCTGTGGTAAATTTTATTGACAATAAAAATTTAGGTGAAATTCTGGTTATACCAATTGTCTATTGACTTCGCTTTTAGAAATTGAATTTATTTTTAGCTAGTTGATAAAGAAAATCTATTCATAGCCTTAGCTATGGATCTATTTTATGAAGATAAATAGTAAAAAACAAAACGATTTATATGGCGTATTTCAATTGATTATTGGTATTAATTCTAAGTTTAGAAAACCATAGGCATTGAGCAATTTTGAATAGTAGCTACAAATTTTATAATTGAAATTTAATAACTATAAATTGCTCAATTGACGAATGTCAATTGAATATTATATGATAAACACCTGATGCAGAATTGCAACATCCTCTGTGAGTAGAGGCGGTGAATAATGAGGGTAGTTGATTTTATCTTCTATTGTAACTGCTATTACATTTTGGTTAATCAAAATGTAAACAGCAGTAAAGGTAAGGTCAGTCAATTCTAACGATATTTGGTCAACGTTAGTAGCTTCAGATGTTTGCTCCAATTGAATTTTTTCATTATGACAGCAAGGCTTATCATCTGCTTGCTCTTCTTGAGAATGGCAAGACATTTCCTGTTTTATTTCTTCTTTAGCAGAAGGGCAACAAGAATGAGATTCTTTTTTTATAGGTTTACATTCCTTTTTCGCCATCATTTCACATTCAGGAGCGTCAGAAAAGAAACCAATGCTTTCTATTTCACCTCCACAATAATGAATATCCATAGAGAAGCCCACAGAACTAAACAGCATTAAAAATGCCATTAGTAAAGAGATGATTCTATGTTGTAAACTGATGTTCATTTGTTTGAAGTGAAAAACGATAACGTAAAGTTAGTTTTTTTTATTGTAACAAATTCTATTTTTATGTTTTTTTATGAAGTACTCAACTCAATTATTTTTTATTTTAATTGGTAAAAGTTTCATCATTTGCTGTCTAATCTCTGTTCTTAAAAAAAACTATTACTTCATAAACAGGAGAATAAATTGACCTTTAAATCCGTCTAACAAATAGTGAACTTAGCTTAATAACAACAAATATTCATCTTAAATCCCTCACTTAATTAAAACACACTATATGACTGACTACCAACAAATAACACAAAACAAAAAAAACTCCTATAAATTGATTTTGCATTAGGGATTATTCATTTATATAATTTGTATTCGTGATGTCGCTTCGCTCAGTTGAAACGGCAGCCTTTTTTGTTTTTTTTACAAAAAAGATATAGTAGATAGCCCGCTCGAACGCCCTTATAAAAAAACCATTATCTATTATTACCTCTGTTTTTTTTGTAGTAAATTCTTATGAAATTCACATTTTAAATTGTTTTCAGTATCTTCGTAACCATTAATCTAAAACAAACAACAAAATGAAAATACAAAACTACGTACAAGGAAAATGGAAAAGTGGAGAAGGAACAGAATTAGAGGTATTCAACTCTATTAATGGAGATTTTATAGGAAGTGTATCAAGTTTAGGTTTAGATTACGAAGCTATTTTAGATTACGGAAGAAAAGTAGGTGGTAAAGCATTGAGAAAAATGACTTTTCAAGAAAGAGGCTTAATGCTAAAAGCTCTAGCGTTACATCTACACAAAAACAAAAAAAAGTTTTACGGATTAAGTGCAGCAACTGGGGCTACAAAAATAGATTCATGGATAGATATTGAAGGTGGTATTGGTAATCTATTTACGAATGCATCATTGAGAAAACAATTTCCTGATTTACCATATTATGTAGATGGAGACGGAATTCCAATGTCTAAAGGAGGAAGTTTTATGGGGCATCATATAATGGTTCCAAAACAAGGAGTTGCAATTCATATAAATGCTTTTAACTTTCCGATTTGGGGAATGTTAGAAAAAATAGCCGTTAACTTAATGGCAGGTGTTCCTGCGGTTGTAAAACCATCGGAATTTACGAGTTACTTGACGGAA
Organism: uncultured Flavobacteriales bacterium; assembly: GCA_947311095.1. Classification (GTDB taxonomy): domain Bacteria; phylum Bacteroidota; class Bacteroidia; order Flavobacteriales_D; family Parvicellaceae; genus S010-51. The sequence continues at coordinate 8,058 of CAMZKF010000242.1, read as the reverse complement.
TTAATGGTTCGAGAAATTATAGATTCTAAAATATTGCCAGAAGGTGCATTGCAATTGGTTGTAGGAAAGGGACATGGAATAATTGACCACGCAAACTATCAAGATGTTGTTACCTTTACAGGTTCGGCAGCTACGGGAAAAATGCTAAAAGGACAAGAAAATATTGTTCAAAATTCAGTTCCTTTTAATTTGGAAGCTGACTCTTTAAATGCTTCGGTACTGGGAGCAGATGCTGTTCCAGGAACGCCAGAATTTGATATTTTTATAAAAGAAGTACAAAAAGAAATGACGGTAAAGGCAGGGCAAAAATGTACTGCAATAAGAAGAATATTAGTTCCAGAAAACTTAATCGACGACGTAGAAAAAGCATTAGCCAATAGACTCGCAAAAAACACCATTGGAGACCCTTCTATGGAAGGCGTAAGAATGGGTGCTTTAGCCTCTAAGTTGCAAGTAGATAGAGTAAGAGCAAACGTAGAAGAATTAATGAAATCTCAAAATATAGTATTTGGAGATTTAGATAACTTTGATATAATTGGAGGGAGTAAAGAAAAGGGAGCCTTCTTCTCTCCTATTCTATTTAGAAATGAAAATCCTTTAGAAAAAACAGACGTTCACAACATTGAAGCTTTTGGACCTGTTTCAACTTTAATACCTTACAAAGGAATAGACGAAGCTGTAGAAATTGTAAAAATGGGAAAAGGTTCACTTGTTACTTCTATAATCACTGCTGACGATAATTTGGCAACAGAATTTGTTGTTGAAGCAGCTCATACAAGTGGGCGTATATTGGTTTTAAATGAATCTTGTGCTAAAGAAAGTACAGGACATGGTTCACCTATGCCATTGCTAACTCATGGAGGACCTGGTAGAGCTGGAGGCGGAGAAGAAATGGGAGGAAAAAGAGGCGTTTTACATTACTTACAAAGAACGGCAATACAAGGAAATCCTCAAACAATAACTGCTATTACTAAGCAATTTCAAGTAGGAGCGAAACAACCAGAGGCTAATCCTCATGTGTTTAGACAGCATTTTGAAGAATTGACAATCGGAGATACCGTATTTACACACAAACACACTGTTTTAGAATCAGATATTAATAATTTTGCTCAAGTAAGTGGCGATAATTTTTACGCTCATGTAGATGAAACTTCTTTGGAAGGCACCATCTTTGAAGGAAAAGTAGCTCATGGATATTATATACTAGCCAAAGCTGCTGGAATGTTTGTTGACCCTAAAAAAGGACCTGTTTTGTTAAACTATGGAATTGATGAGTGTCGTTTTATTAAACCCGTTTATCCAGGAACAACAATTGGAGTTCGCTTTACGGTAAAAGAAAAAATAAATCAAGAAAAAAAGTCAGAAGACGATATTGCAAAAGGAATAGTTAAGTTTATGGTTGACGTATATGATCAAACTGGCGAAACTGTCGCTTTAGCCACTATTTTAACAATGGTTAAGAAACTAGATCAATCTAAATAATAAGCAACTTATAAATAAACAACCGTCTAAGTAATATGTTTCTAACTCTAAAAACTAAAATAACAAGCCATTCTGAATTGATTTTTAGAATCGTACTCTTTTTGGCATTTTTTGGACATGGCCTTGTTTCTTTAGGTTATAGTACAAGTATAAAACTACACCATGCTTTAATTCATTCGGTTAATTTCACAAATATAGCAGATGCTACAATACTAAATATAGTTGCTTATTTTGACCTTGTTGTTTCAATTTTAATTTTATTTAGAATTGGTAAAAAATTCACCTTGTACCTAGCAATTACTTATCTTTCTGGAGTTGCAATCACAGCTCTAGCATTTTACTTTGTAAAGACAGGACAAATATTTGGAATAGCTGAAGTAATGCGCCGTTTTCCTTGGATTTTTTATGCTGTTTTTTTAATTCATTCATACAAAAAAGAGAAGGTATTAAAGTTTAACTTATTACGTCTAGGATTAGCCTTTGCTTTTCTAGCTCATGGACTAGCATCTTTAGGAATATGGGGATTGAATGCAGGTCATATAGAATTGGCTAGCAATGTAGTAAAAGCTCAAGATGTACGCTATTTTATATTAGGTTCAGGACTAGTTGATACTACAATAGGAATATTTTTAATGTTAGGTATATATAGTCAAGCAATAACTAAAGTGGCTACATTTTGGATTTTATTTGTAGTTATCTTATCTTTTATGACAGGTTTCCCTGATGGGATTTTTAGAGCAGGATTTTTAATTTCAGCAATCTATATAGCCTTCGATAAAAGATGCCACACTAAAACCGTTTTAAATTTAAAAAAATAAATATTAAAAAGTTCTACATAGTTTATATAATACCTAGACACCATTAAGGAATCTTACAAAAAATTATAACCTTAATTTCTTATGTATTTAAATTAGTTTTGAAAATGTAACAAAACAAAATTATTAGCGTTTACCTAGAGTGCTTAAACTCAAAATATTTTTATATCTAACGTTTTTATTATTCTCTATTACGAATATTTCGGCCTGGTCTGGAATAGACTCATTGAGGGGCATACAATTAGACAGCATTGTTACAAACATACCTAAAGAGGTTAGAAAAGACATTGTTGTTTTGCATCGATATATACATGATAAGGCGCAAAATAACGAAGAAAGAGTTTGGATGTATTTTGCTATTAATGCTATTTATATTCGTTATGAAAAAGAAAGAGTCTATAAACGAAAACCTAAATTTTACACTCCTGATTACACACTATACAAGCGAAAAGGAGTATGCCGAGATCAGTCGGAATTGTTTGGGGAAATGTGTAAATTGAGTGGTATTCCCTGTATTCAAGTCGTAGGAAAAACTCCTTTTAATTTGATTTTATTTCTCAATCAATTAATCCATTTTAAAATCCCTAGCTTCTATCATCAATGGTGTGTAGTGAAAATAAACAACAACTGGAGTTTAATGGATCCGACATGGGCAAAAGTTCAACAAATAAAAAAGTATTATTCATCTGACAAGCAGGGTCATCGAAAAACAATTGGAAAATGTAAAATTGTTTCTAGATTATATTACGATGCAATTCCAGAGTTTAACTCGCTTACTCACAAACCTTTTCACCCTGCCTTTTTATTACTTGCAAATGTTCCGACTTACAAATCTAGCTTTAAGGAAGTCTATAAAACCCCTGAAAAAAGAAAATATTCACAACTAAATTACAATTACAACCAAGCTCTAGATAGCATTTACAATAATGACTATCCTGAGTTATCCTCAAAATTAAACAGCGAAAGTTACTTCTATTCTAAAAAAAATTATAGCTCTTATTTTTTTAACAAAGAATTATCATGGCATAATAATCTAACGTCAAAAAAATACAAACCAACTTTACAGGATTACTACTGCCACTTTGAACACCTCGACAGCTTATCGAAATACTATGAGATAGAATACGGTTCGTCTAGGATAGAATATATTGATGATTACAAAGAAAACATAGATACTTTATACATCAAAAAGATAGAACATAAGCAACGAAATAGGACTAAAATAAAGCATTACTAAAAAGAAATTTAATTTTTTTTAATCCTACCTATTATTCAATTCATTTAAGCTCTGTCTAAAACTAGTTGTAATCTTTTTTTTCTTTTTATGAACACCTCTATACACTTGCATTTCCCCGTTAGAAATAGTTGCTAATTGAGCCACACTATCACAAGCATAAAGAATAGTATTGGTTATATTATTCAACGATGTTTCGGCTAAAAGTGGATAATCAGCATCGTAAATAACGGCATTAAATTTAGTTCCTATCTCAAAAAAATCGATTTTATAATTCCCCATAGCCCTTCTTCCAGCCTCCAAATTCATTTTGAAGGCAAAATTTCCGCTATTCCCTTCTAATTTTGAATTAAAAATATTTCTTCTGTGCGAAGTTAAGCGTTGCCCATAATCCAATATTCTTAATTCTTCCAATGGATTTATACCTATATGACTGTCTGTTCCTATACTCCAACTACCTCCTAAATTTTGGAAATCTTGTAATGGAAAAATACCATCTCCTAAGTTTCCTTCAGTAGAAGGGCAAAGTACGACATTGGCTTTAGATGTTGCGAGTCCTTCTACTTCTGTTTTGTTAAGGTGAGTTGCATGAACCAAATGAAATCGATTATTTAATGCTACATTTTTCAAAATCCATTCTACTGGTCTTGCTCCTAAAAACTCAATAGAATCATCGACTTCTTTCTGCTGTTCTGAAATATGAATATGAAAAGGCAAGTCTTTTGTACTTTCATTCTTAGCTAAACTTATTATATCTTCACTATTTACAGCTCTTAAAGAATGGACTCCTATTCCTATATTAGCTCCTATATAGGATTTACAAGCTTTTTTACTAGCTTCTAATAGTGCTAAATAATCTTCAATAGAGGACGATATGAATCGTTTTTGTTTGATTGATGGAGCAGTTCCAAATCCTCCTTTTTGGTAAAAAATTGGAACTAAAGTTATATTTATACCACTTCGTTTTGCTGCTTTTATTAGGCTTTTCCCCATAGTCGCCAACTTTGGATATTTTTCGCCATTCAAATCGTGATGTAGGTAATGAAATTCGGCGACATGCGTAAATCCATGTCTTAGCATTTCTGCATATAGCATAGTAGCGATATTTTCTAATTGTTTAGGTGATATTTTTAGAGCCAACCCATACATTTCTTCTCGCCAACTCCAAAAATCGTCTGCTTTAACTCCTACTCTATGATTTTCTGCTAGTCCTGCCATTGCATACTGAAAGGCGTGAGAATGAGCGTTTTGAAAACCTGGCAAAGCATATCCGTTTATATTAATGATAGCTTTATTCCCCTTATATTGATTAGAAATAGATTTAATTTTTCCTTTTTTTGAAACAGTTACAAAAGCAGGTGAAATCCATTCGTTTTCTTGTAAAATAGCTTTAAATTGATAAGTTTTCATAATGCTAATCAAATTTTATTATTTATATACTCAATCCTAATCGGTTTGAGGTTTAATATTTTTCTTTATTTTTCTTCTAATTTAAATCCATTTTTTATAAAAGCTATAAATTCTTTAAACGTTTCTTTTTTTGTAAATACGGCTTTTAATATTTCTTTTTTTCTAAATTAAGAGATGTGCTCGAATGCTCTTTTTTATTTTCCATTGAGCTTGACGCTGTTTTTTCACTTTTTATATTAGGTAAGATGGGATCTTTTTTTAGTCTTCCTTCTAATGTATCTGCTTTATCAAAATTTGATTCTGCCATTTTAGCCCACCCTTTTTGTTCTTGTAACAATCCTAAATTATTAAATGTAATGGAATCTGAAGGGTCTAATTCTATTGCTTTTTCATAATCTAATATGGCTTCATCTATCATTTTTAGACCTCCTTTAATATAGCCTCTACTTGCATATCGGTAACTAATATTAGGTTCTAAATCTACAGCTTTATCTAAATTCAATAGTGCATTTATTTTATCTCCAAGGTGATAATAAGAAATACCTATTTCCGAATATAATCGTGCATTTTTCAAATCTAAAGTAATTGCTTTCCTATAAAAACCAATGGCTTCTTCAAATTTATGTGCTTTATATGCTTCTTCTGCTTTTTGAGTTATTTCTTGTAAATTCATAAGTTCCAATAATACATTTTTTTTAGATTATTTAGTATAATACCTATCATTTATAAAGTAAGTTTCTTCTAACTCTTTATAAACCTTTGTTGCTTTTTGTTTGATCAGTAAATCGTCAATTTCAATCCATTGCTTATCTTTTATAGCGTTATTAATTAAATAAACGCTCAACTTTTCGTTTGGTTTTTGATAAGAAGTTAATTTTAACAAGCCTTTATCTCCGTCAAAGGTTTGAAATTTATCTGACACTCCATAATAATCAATCCAATAAACTTCACCATTAGACTTATGATGCCATATTTCAATCCTTGATCTAGGGTATAAATCCTTAGTCATTCCATTCATCCAAAACAAAACTTCTATCTGTTGTTCTTTCTCTACAATTAACGCTTCTTCTTTTGCTATTTCAATAGGGGTATTAATTAATTTGGTTAAAACTCCATTCGGTTTTTCATTGTAATCAATAATTATAAATTTGGTAGAATCATTAGAAGCCCAATGCTTCCCACAATTCTGAAAAGAGGTCAACAGTGCTACTGTTTCAGTTTTTTTTACCCGATAAGCATTTATCAATGTTTCAAATTTTAATTCATAAATATTAATATTCCCATAATTAGCTAAATACTTTGCGTGTGCTATCCAAAATTTTTCTTTGTCTTTTAACTTAGAGGTGTCGGCTACAATAAGGAAAGGGTTTGTTGAACTAAAATCTTCTATAATTTTTAATTCCCGATAAGGTTCGCTATGCATAGCCAAACTATTTAAGGTTTGCGACAACGATGTTCTACTTAAAGCTATACCTGTGATAGGAATACCTGTGGTTACAGATACTGCTAAAACATAGTTTTTTAATTCTTCAGTACTATTTGCCGATAAATTTTCTGACCCTATATGAAAATAAGGAAAGGGGATAATCGCTTGATATTTTGTTATATCTATGTTTGAAATCCATTTATTTTGAGGCAACAAGTGCTTTGTATCTTCAAAATTTTCTGCTGTATTGTTTATTTTTGTTGGTAAATATTTCATTTGATAATAGCCGTCTGTAAATAACATAAGCATCATTATAAATATAGCTATTGGATAGATTTTCTTTTTGTCTCTAAACAATTTCACAAACCAATAAACGGAAAAAATATTTACGGCATAAAACAACGTCCAATTCATTCGCCCTATTCCTCTTATTTGTTTCAACATTCCAAAAGAATCTAACCATAATTTTTCTTTCGAACCTAAATTGAAAGGAAAAGCAAAAGAAATTGCCATTCCTAATATTCCAGCTAATAATAAAAAAAAGACAAACTCCTGTTCTTCGTTATTTTTTTCTTTTAGTTCCTGTGTTTTTATTATTTTTAAGATACGGTACAACATTATAATTATCAACATTACAATTGCAAATAAGCCTATATATGCCACCCCCTCCCAAGAAACGTCCATGCGTTTAAAAAACAAATCAAAAATCCATTGATAAGGTTTTCCAAACGGGTATAAAATACCTGTAGAATTAGAATTAAACTCCCAAAAACCCCAAGGCATATGAGTTCTATCGTTTACCGAACTTGTTAATTTTAGCACGATACTAAATAATAAAAATGGCAACACAACTTGAATAAAAAAATGAATTAAAGATTCAAATACAATTGCTTTTTTAAACTTATTTCGAATACTATAAAACAAAAAATAACTCCCTGTAAAAATTGATGCCAAAGGAAAAAAATAAGGGTGCATATTCATCATTAAATAAACAGCTATAAAAATATATAACGAATGATTGTAATTTTTGGTTTGATGAAACCGTAATAATTGATATATAATAAATGGAATTACAAATTGATATGCCAAATTATAATGACCTTCTAACCTAGCCCATTGTGGTGACATAAGGGTAATTCCTATTGCTGAAATCAGTGCAATTATTACGGGTATTTTTAATTGAACCAAAACCATATAAATGAGTACACAAGCTATAAAAATAGACGCTAGCATTCCTACATTCATAATACCAACCATATAGTCAGACAAATCAATAATTGGCTTTAAAAACTTAACTGTATTGGTCAACGGCGTTTGATTTCCTGTAAAAAATACGTGTTCGCCATAAGGATAATTCATGCCTTGCAAATGCAAATAAGTAGAATCGTATTTGGCATGATAAATAGCTCCGTAATAACCTTTGAGTCCATCGCCAGCTCCTCCAAAATATACAGAATTTGGCTTCACTAAAATATCTTTAAAAAACACAGCCATTATTAATAAAAAAATAAAAGCCAACAAATATCCTCCTTGTTTAATATTCATTTTTTTATCTCTTATATTTTCTCCAAATTTTTAACAATTCTAACGGAACTTTCAAAGCATAACTTTTCTTAATGCTCGTATTTCCATCGTCGTTGCAAATACTAATGGGTAATTCCCAAAGTTCTTTTTCTATTTCAGTTCTCCCT
>CAMZKF010000241.1 GCA_947311095.1 uncultured Flavobacteriales bacterium | reverse complement strand
TAAAGCTCATGAAACTGGTGAAATAGTTACTGGACATGTTAAATGTAGAACTAAAGGAGGAATGATTGTTGATGTATTTGGTTTAGAGGCATTCTTACCAGGTTCACAAATTGATCGTAATCTCTAATTGGCTTAACATCAATTTGAGAACCTGGTAAGAATGCTTCAATTCCAAATACATCTGCAATTAAACCTCCTTTAGTTCTACATTTAACAAATCCAGTAATGATTTCTCCAGTTTCTAAAACTTCGTTTACTTTAGTCCATGCAGACTGAATACGAGCTATTTTATGAGAAATAACTAATTGACCTGATTTGTCTTCCATTGTTTCGATATAAACTTCAACAGTATCATCTACTTTTAAGTCTGGATTATAACGAAATTCATTTTTTGAAACTACACCTTCACTCTTGTACCCTATGTTTACAACAACTTCTCTTTCTGTAATTTCAATTACAGTTCCATTTATTACTTCTTTTTCTTCGATTTCTTTTAAAGTAGCATCATATACTTTTGCTAAATTAGCTCTTTCTTCTGCTGAATAAATTTCAGCATTTTCGTAAGCATCCCAATCAAAGTTTTCTAATGTAACAGCAGGAGCTGCGTTTTCTGTAGCGATTGCTACGTCTTTTTTTTCTTCAGCCATGTGGCGTTAAAAATTTGTATCTCAAATACGGTAATGGTTTGAGAGTATTTATAATTTTAGATTGCTCTACCGTAAGCAATTTTCCGACTTTTTCGGACTGCAAAGATAGTCTTTTTTTTTAAACTTTACTTATTTTAGTCATTTTAATAACTCTATCTATTGTTTTTTGCCTCTAAAATAATAGCCTTTGTGTTTTTTAGTCTGTTTTCTCAAAAAAACAAAATAATTTTTCGCTATTTACCTTAATGAATTTGAATCTCGTCAGCCTATATCTATCGATACACAATTACATGTCCTACTTTGATATCCGATTTATTTTGATGATTCTTAAATTTAATCTTCCAGATATACGCTCCTTCTTGTACTAACTTCCCTTTTTCAGTCCCGTCCCAACCGATTGAACTGCTATCTCCGTCATATATAATATCTCCCCAACGGTTAAAAACATAAAATTTATACTTTTTTAATCCATAAGCTATTGGTTTAAAGTAATCGTTTATTCCGTCATTGTTGGGTGTAAAGGTATTAGGAACATATAGAACATCATCTGGTTTTACTTTTACATACTTAGTAATTGTATCATCACAACCGTAAGAATTTTCTATGGTTTGTAGAATTGGAATACTTCCCATTCCTACTAAACTATAAGTTGTATTAGCTTCATTTAGCACATTTCCTTCTATTGTATAATTCAGTATTGTGACCTCTCCTTGAGATAGATCGGTAATTTCAACTTCGGGAAAATAAATGCTTGTATTTTCTGGCGAAACACTAAAATTAGCAACAGGTCTTGGAGCTACAAAAATAGAATCTAATTTAATATCCGTTAGAGTTGACAAACACCCTTCATTGGTGGTTAAACTAAAACTTACGTCATACGACCCCGAATTAATATAAGTATGGTTGGGGTTGTGCTGGGTAGAGGTAGTTCCATCGCCAAAGTCCCACAAATAATCTACATCGCCCCATGCTATTGAAGAATCTCTAAAACGAACAACTAATGGCATACAACCAAGCGTGTCTAAAATAGCGAATTTAATGGTAGGTGAAGGAAATACTTTTGCTGTATCGCTGTACAAAACCGAACAACCTTCGTCGGTAACTCCCACTGCGACAAGGTGATAACCTTCGGAACTAAAAACCACCCCATTGGGGTTTTCATTTACACTTGTTGTTGGTATTGCTATACTTGTAAAATCCCAATTAAAAGTTGCTGCTGTTGTATAATTCCCAGACAAATTAAAATCAAACGAATTGCCAGTAATACATTGAGGGTTTAAATTCATAACGAAAGAAGGTTTGATTGAATCTTTTACTTTAAAAACACCTTGGGTTGTATCGGAACAAAAATCGTTATAAGCTATAAGCGTAATAGGAGAACTTCCATTGGCTATATAAGTTACTGAAGGATTTTCTTCGGTAGAATTTGTACCATTCCCAAAATCCCAAAGGTAAGTATTGGCTACGGTACTTAAGTTAGTCACATCTACGGTTAAACTTTCGCAAGTGTCAACGTCTAAGAAGTTAGCAATAGGTTCTTCTTTTACATCTATTAAAATTGTGGTATCTTTTATACAACCTTCATCTTCTATCGTCAAATCCACTATGTGTTCTCCTATTACTAAATATTCTACATTCTGTGGGTTTTCTATATTCTCACTTCCTATTGGAGATGTTGTTGGACTTCCAAAATTCCATAAAAACGCTGCTCCTGTAGTATAGTCTCCCGACAGGTTAAAATCATAACTATTCCCTGTCAAACATTGATTGAGTTCGTTGACAGATATAGCTGGATTTATTGGTGCTTTTACCTTATAAGTAGTTGTTGTAGTATCGGAACAATGCGTACTATATGCAATCATCGTAACAGGATAACTCCCCGATGCTGGATAGGTATAAGAAGGACTAGTCAATATAGATGTGTCTTCCAATGTATTGGGATTTCCAAAATTCCAAAAATAAGAAATTGAGCTTGTACTTGCATTAATTGCATCAACCGTTAAACTTTCGCAAGTATCAATTGCTACGATATTAGCCACAGGTTCTTCATAGACTTCGACTTGTTGTGTAAAATCTTTTTGACAGCCTCGGTCTGAAACGGAAGAAACGACATTGTAAACACCATAATTTCCATAACTTATTCCTGTGGGAGATTGAACGGTAGAAGTTAAAGGCAACGCACTTGCTCCAAAGTTCCAATTAAAACTAACACCTGGCGTAAAATTCCCCGTAATTGAAAAATCAAAATTATTTCCATTGAGGCATTGACCTGCAACAGAGCCTATTGACGCATGAATAGGAAATTGAACGGTATAAGTTGCAGTAGAAGTATCGGCACATGGCCAACCTGGATTAGCAATTAAGGTAACTTCATAATTCCCTGTGTCGGGATAAGTGTAAGATGGTTCTATTAAAATAGAAGTATCAGCATTGGTCGATTCGTCTCCAAAATCCCAGTGGTAAAAAGAGCTATTGGTACTATTGTTTTGAAATTCCATGGTATAACCATCGCACAAAACCGTTTGATTGGGAACTGCCGAGATAATATTGGAAGAACACGACACTACGGTAAATTGAAAATCACGTAAGGTTGTATTGATTAATACTCCGTTTCGATATTCTTTTACACATATTCCAACAACAAAAACACCATTGGTTGTAGGCGTACAGATAAGTTCTCCTGTACTTGAGTTTATTTGTAAATTAGTTGTTCCATTTATTTGATGCGTTACGCCATAACCTCCAGACCACGAAATATTGACATAAGGTCCTCCGTTGGGCGGTTGTGGCATTGGATTTATATTATTGGCTCCATGCAGCGGAGTACACATCTCATAGACCAATACATCGCCGTCTGGGTCTATTGCCGAATGGTCAAATACAAGGTTGTCTTCGTTACACAACAACAAAGGAGGAACATTAATAAAATGAGCGCTATTGTTATCAACTGCCAATGAAGGATCGGGGATATGAGAAACCCAAGTACTTCCCATATCTTGAGGGGTTACAATGTTTTGAATAATATTATTTCTACAACACCGTTGATAAACTAAATCCAATCCTCCATTGGGGATATTTAACGTAACTGTCTTTTCATAAATTCCTTCTTCTGTACAAATTACTGGGGGGACTTGCAAACAAGGATTGGTAACTATAATAGGTAAATTGGTAATCGTAGGATTCGACAGCAGGATTTCATCAATCAACGATCCACTCGAATTAAAGACTCCTATTGATGCTGGATTATCAAACGGAGCGACTCCATTTAAACAATCTCTATATACTTTCAATATTATTTTATACTGATCTCCCCCCAACGATTGGTAATACAACTCCCCTCCTACAATGTGTGTAGCAAATGAAGATGTAATCGACAAAAAGACGATAAAATATGTTAAAATATGTTTTTTCAATTCAAATAATTATTATTCTTTTTTTGATAAAGGTATCGTTTTTTACTTAAAACGACACCATTCAACTAAGAATAAGACGTAACAACTTAGTTAACGGTTGCTTTTTTTATTAAGTTTTAATTCTTTAACATTAATTGTACCGTCTATTTATTATCTTTGTAAGTTAAATATTTTTTTACACATATATATGTACGCTTTATATCTAAAAGAACTTCGTTCTTTTTTAAATTCATTGATTGGTTATTTAACCATTTTATTTTTTATTGTATCCATTGGAATTTGGATGTGGATTTTCCCTGGACCAGGAAATGTATTGGATATGGGAGAAGCTTCGCTTCGTGTCTTGTTTTCCAATGCTCCTATTGTTTTTCTTTTTTTAATTCCAGCGATAACCATGCGTTCATTGGCTGAAGAAAACAGAACAGGAACAATAGAACTGTTGCTGACACAACCGATAACCGACACAGCTATAATATTGGCCAAATATTTTGCGAGTGTTACCCTTGTCTTTTTAGCTTTATTGCCTACTCTTATTTATTACTATTCTATAGTAGAACTGGGCGACCCCCGTGGAAATATTGATCACGCAGGAACTTTAGGTGCTTATTTTGGATTGTTTTTACTAGGCGCTGTTTTTGTTTCTATTGGGATTTTTGCTTCTGCTCTGACCAAAAACCAAGTCATTTCTTTTTTAATTGCTATTCTGTTGTGTTTTACCGTTTATATTGGTTTTCAGTTTATGGCCACAACCTTGAATGCTCCTTTTGATTATTTGTTCATCAACCTTAGTATTCAAGAACATTATATGGGCATGCAAAAGGGGGTAATTGATAGTCGAGATTTAATTTATTATTTAAGTGTCATTACTCTATTTATATTGTTAACTAAAATGGTTATGCAAAGTAGAAAATGGTAATTTAATGTTTGCGTTAGGGATAGAAATGATAGCTTTTTGTGTTTTTAAG
>CAMZKF010000240.1 GCA_947311095.1 uncultured Flavobacteriales bacterium | reverse complement strand
GACATTTTATGATAGAAGCCCAAAACAAAGGATATAAATTACCAACCGATTTTATAAGTAATTGGTTAAAATTTCAAAAAGACAAAGCAAACGAATGGACACCAAATAATAGTCGGTACTACAGATATTCTCGCCGAGATGGAGAACTCATACAAGCTTATCGCTTATATACTTTAGCTCTAGCAAAAAAACCACTATTGGGAGCTATGAATAGAATGAGAGAAATGACAAACCTTTATCCTCTTTCTAAATGGAGATTAGCTGCTGCTTACGTTTTAGCAGGAAAACCTGAGGTAGCAAATGAAATTGTAGCTGGATTAACGAATAAAGTTAAATCTTACAATAAATATTCTTACACCTATGGAAGTAAAGAAAGAGATTTAGCCATGATAATGGAGACTATGTTATTGATGAAAGACAAAACCTCTGCCTTTGTTCTGTTTAAAGACATTGCTCAAATAATGACATCTAATCAATGGTTAAGTACACAAACAACTGCTTATTGTCTCTTGGCAGCGGGAAAATTTGTAGGAAACAATAACGGAGGAAAAACATTTTCTTATGATTTAATTGTCAACGGGAACAAAACATCTGAAACGGAAAAAGAAAAACCAATCGTAAAAAGAAAAATAAAAGTCGAAGGTATTACCAGCGGAAATATTCAAGTTGTAAATAAAGGAAGTACACCATTATTTGTCAATGTATTTTTAACTGGAACTTCTACTATAGAAAAGGTTGAAAAGGTACAAGAAAATTTAAAAATGATTGTTAATTACCTCGATATAGACGGCAATAGTATTGACCCAGCAAGCATTAAACAAGGCTCCGATTTTATAGCTGAAATTTCGATTAGTCACCCTGGCATTCGGTCAAATTACAAAGATTTAGTAATAGAACAAATATTTCCTTCGTGTTGGGAAATTAGAAACATAAGAATGGATAAAATTCAAACATCACTTATAAAAGACCAGCCTAGGTATCAAGACATTAGAGACGATAGAGTTTACTCCTACTTTGACCTAGATAAATATGACAAAAAGGTTTTTAGAGTACTTTTAAACGCTTCTTATCAAGGACGATTTTATTTGCCAAGCATCAAATGTCAAGCGATGTATGATGCAACAATACAAGCTGTTCAACCAGGTAAATGGGTAGAAGTTGTTGCTGTAAAATGAAAACACTCAAAACTAAATACTCCATCAAATTAGCGATTAGCTTAGGCTTGTTCGTCTGGTTTATATATTGTTTACCTTCTCCATTGTTTAACGATTCTTATTGTACTGTTTTAGAAAGTAGCGACGGTCAATTGCTAAGTGCTACCATTGCCGATGATGGTCAATGGCGATTTCCTGAAATAAAAGAAGTTCCAAAAAAATTTGAAGATTTAATCTTACTCTTTGAAGACGAATATTTTTACACCCATTTTGGTGTCAATCCAATTTCACTTGCCAAAGCATTTGTGACCAATATTAAACACAGAGGTATTAAACGTGGAGGCAGTACCATAACCATGCAAGTCATTCGGTTATCGAGAAAAAATAAAAGCAGAACAGTTCTAGAAAAAATAAAAGAAATTATACTTTCAATTCGATTAGAATTTCGATTAGACAAACATCAAATATTAGAAAAATATACCTCCCACGCTCCTTTTGGAGGCAATGTTGTTGGACTAGAAGCTGCCTCTTGGCGATATTATGGAAGAAGCCCTAATCAATTATCTTGGGGAGAAATGGCAACATTAGCAGTTTTACCCAACGCTCCCTCTTTAATTTATCCTGGTAGAAACCATGAATTATTATTAAAAAAAAGAAATCGATTATTAGATAAGTTATTTCAAGCAAAAAAAATTGATTCTATTAGTTGCGAATTAGCAAAACAAGAACCACTACCGTCTAAGCCAAAAAAAATAAAACAAGCTGCAATTCACTTACTAACCCGAGCATACAATGAAGAGAAAAAAGGAAAACGAATAAAAACAAGTGTCAACTACAACCTCCAAGAACGTATAGCTCAAGTCGTCAACAACCATTACCTAAAAATGAAAAACAGAGACGTTCACAATGCAGCGGTATTAGTTATGGAAGTTGAAACAGGAAAAGTAAAAGCTTACATCGGAAATACCCTTAGTAAAAATGCAGGAGCAGTAGATTTAATAACAGCTCCTCGAAGTTCAGGAAGTATTCTAAAACCTTTTTTGTATGCTAGTATGCTAGACGCAGGAACAATACTACCTCAAACAATAATTCCCGATATTCCAACCCAATATGAACATTACACCCCTCAAAACTTCAATAAAAAATACGATGGAGCCGTAGCGGCAGACAATGCTTTAATTCGCTCATTAAATATTCCTGCCGTAAAAATGTTGCATCAATTTGGCATCAAAAGGTTTTACAGTAAACTACAACAACTTCAAATGTCAACAATTTCCAAAGGAGCAAACCATTACGGTTTGTCTTTAATATTGGGAGGAGCAGAAACCACCTTAAATGATTTAGTTAGCTGTTACGGAAGTATGGCGAGAACTCTTAATCATTATGAAAAATACAATGGAAAATATAACAGCAATGATTATTTTAAAATAACATATAATTCTACACTCGTAAAAAGACCTGAATTACTATCGGAACACACATTGTTTAACGCTTCATCTATTTATTGGACTTTTAATGTACTTTCATACTTGAATAGACCTCGTGAAGAAATAGGCTGGAAAAGTTTCTCTTCATCTCGAAAAATAGCATGGAAAACAGGCACTAGTTTTGGGCATAGAGACGCTTGGGCTGTGGGAATTACTCCCGAATACATTGTTGGTGTATGGGTAGGAAACGCAAGTGGAGAAGGAAAAGCTGGACTAACAGGTATTAGCGCAGCCGCTCCCCTATTATTTAATGTATTCGATAAACTACCTCAAACAACTTGGTTTTCAAAGCCTATAGACGATATGTCAAAAATTGCAGTATGCAGTAAAAGCGGAATGAGAAGTAGTCAATGGTGTGAAAAAACCGATTCTGTTTTAGTTCCTTTCGCTGGGCTAAATACACCAGCCTGCCACTATCATAAATGGATTCATTTAGACGAGGACGAGCAATACCAAGTAAACAGTTCTTGCTATCCGGTTGCTAAAATGATAAAAAAATCATGGTTTGTTTTGCCTCCTGTTTGGGAATGGTATTATAAATCAAAAAATCCTAATTACATTAGTTTACCACCTTTTAAACCTGGCTGTGAACAACAAATAAAAAACATGGAACTCATCTATCCTAACAACCTAAAAGAGCTCTATTTGTCTAAAAATTTAAAGGGAGAAAAAGGTAAATTAAAATTTGAAGTCGCACACCGAAATCCCGACACACAAATTTACTGGCACATCGACAATCAATTTATAACCGTCACTAATCATTTTCATCAACTTGAAATAAGTCCCTCAGTAGGAAAGCATATATTGACGCTAATCGATCAAAATGGTGAAACAATCACGAGACATTTTGAAGTTTTA
Source organism: uncultured Flavobacteriales bacterium (assembly GCA_947311095.1). Classification (GTDB taxonomy): domain Bacteria; phylum Bacteroidota; class Bacteroidia; order Flavobacteriales_D; family Parvicellaceae; genus S010-51. Next base: position 425 of record CAMZKF010000240.1, on the reverse strand, counting down.
GAATAAATTATACCAATTAATAATTCCTATCTCTACATTAAATTTAAAATGCTTATCCATAATTTTGAGAATCCTCCCTTATTTTAAGAGCAAAAAAAATCCCTTTAATTAAAAACTAAAGGGATTTCTACTATTAATATTATTGAATTACAAGCTATATTCAAATTCAACTCTTCTGTTGTATTTGTAAGCTTCTTCGTTATCTTCGTTTATCACTGGTAAACTAGAACCATGACCTTCTGACATTAATCTTTCTGCAACAACTCCTTTTCCGATTAGGTATTTTTTTACAGCTTCAGCTCTTGCTTTCGACAATTTTTGATTTAATTCCAAACTACCTGTTTTATCTGTATGCCCATGAATTTTTAATTTTATAGTATTATAATTATTCAATATACTAGCTAATTTATCTAAATTAGTATATG
>CAMZKF010000239.1 GCA_947311095.1 uncultured Flavobacteriales bacterium | reverse complement strand
GCATATAAATGACAAGTCAAACTCTCACTTTTTAAATTTATAAGACTTAGCTGCGATAGTTTTTATTATTATTAATACTGTGAATAATGCGGGTTAATACTATTATTATTTTACTATTTTTTTATTGATACAAGTCTTATTTTAAAGCTTATTAAGTTTCTCTATAAACTTGTTTTATCGTTTTAATTAAATATCGTTATTATATCCACATCAATTTTCATATTTTATATTGTTAATTTTTAAATGCTTTTAGAAAAATTATAATTTTTTTTTAACCCTAAATATTTTAACTTCTTTTTAGATAAAAAATTAAACATCTAATTACTTAGAAATCAATATTAAAAACATTTTTAATTAGTTATAACCGATACTATACGAATACTAACTGATTAACTACCTCTAAATAAATTCAACAACTCATTAATTTGCAGTGTCGATTAATAGTTAAACGACTTTCTTAATCCTATTGGTTTATGAGATTGAGAAATTATAAGGTATAAACCGTTTATTAAAAAAAGTATTATGAATAATTTAAGAAACAACGTACAGTTAATAGGAAACTTAGGAATGAATCCAATTATTAAAGAATTGAGCAATGGAAAAAAAATGGCTAAAATAACATTAGCTACTAATGAAAGTTATAAAAATAAAAAAGGAGAAATTATAAAAGAAACGCAATGGCACAATCTAACAGCGTGGAACAATCAAGCTTTAATAGCTGAAAAATATTTAGAAAAAGGCAAAGAAATATGTGTATCTGGAAAATTAAACAATCGAAGTTATGAAGATAACGAAGGTGTTACAAGGTACATTACAGAAATTATTGTAACTGATATTTTAATGTTAGGAGGTGGTTCAAAATCATAGACTGATTCTATAATTTTATAGGTATAAAAAATACTTTCTTACAAATTTTAACACCAATTATAATTCAAAACTGGTGTTAAAATTCTAAATAGTGTCTGGTTGGAAATAGACAATTTTTCATAAAATGAATTTTTATTTATACGATTTTTGTTTTATTTCTTTAGGAGATACCTTAGTATCAGACGACAAGAAAAAATAAGAATGTCGTAATAAAAAACATTTTTTGATTTTGATGTATTTCCGACCAGACGCTAAATAATAACTCTACTTGTAAACTATATAATAATTACATTATACAGTTTCAAATGCATCTACAATCAATTCGTTGTACATTGCAAAAGATGCTAAACACCAAATGTAAAACTTACCTAAATCCTCTTTTTGTATATAATTTATTGATTTTCTAAGTTCTTTATTAAATAATCCTTTGTCGAAACTAACGCCTTTTAGTACTTTTTTGCATAATCCTAACATATCTTCTTTGTTTTATTGGGGTAAATGTTTAATTTTTCTTCAATAAATGTAATAAAAAAACTGAATACTTCAAAAAATATTATAGAAAGTTTGTTAAGAAAAGTTAAATACGATTTTACTAAAAATATTCTAAACTGATGCAACAAAAAGATAATAAATACTAAATTGACATTGAAATGTACTAAATATATTTAACCAAAGTTTATAAAAGTATTATTTTTACAACATAAACAAGAAAAAATGAGGAATTACATTATCCATATATTCACAGTAACTATTTCAATTTTAATAGTACAAACGCTTACAGGGCAAATTGAGTTTCTAAAGCAACCGTATGACTATGGCGTAATTAGTAGTAACAATCAGTATGTCGATATTCCAATAAAAAACACAAGCGACAAAAAAGTATTTATATTTAGAGCCGATGTAGATGCTAAAAAATTCCAAGTTCATTATTCAAGTAAAACAATATTTCCCGACAGTACAGTTTATGTTAGGGTTATGTATCAACCAACAAAAAAAGGAAGCTTTAGCGAGAAAATACCAATTCATTTTAGTTGCTACAACGAACCAAAATCAATAAAAATAACAGGTTTTGTAGAAGAAGTAAAATCTTCTCGCATTGCATGTCCCAGTTTTTCTCAAGAAAGTGTTGACAATGCTATAGCTTTTCAGTTTAAAGTAAAGGTTATAGACCAAGAAACAAAAGAACCAATAGATAAAGCAAAGGTTCTAATGATTAAAAATGGTTTGGTTGCTCAAAACCTTCAGACAAAAAGAAATGGAATGGCAACTCAAAAAGTAGATTTAGGCTTCTATTATTTTGTAACAAACAAAGAGGGTTATCTGACCGAAGAGTTTCCAAAATACATCAATAGAAAAAGTGACTATATGGTGATTGAATTAAGAAAAAACCCAAATATAGAAAAAATAGAGGATAAAACGACAACAGAAATAACACCCGAAGAACAACAAGAAGAGGAAAATACAACAGAAGAAGAAGTAATATTGAATTTAGAAGAGGATACAATAAAAGAGGTTGTAGCTAAAATACCAAAAGAAGAAATACCAAAGACTCCTTACATAGAAAAGTATCCTGAATTTCCTTTGGCAAAGTACAAACCAAACAATATAGTGTTTTTAATAGATGTTTCTGCTTCAATGAAATATACAGGAAAGTTAGATTTATTAAAAGCCTCTATGATAGAAATGACTAAACTATTGAGAGATGTAGATAATATAACAATTGTAACTTATGCTAGTTCAACACAAGTAGCTATGAAAACAACAAGTGCAAACAATAAAGATTCTATAATATCCACCATCGAAAATTTACAAGCTGGAGGTATGACAGCAGGAGGAAAAGGATTAAAAATGGCTTATAGTGAACTTTGCCAATCCTTTATAGCGCATGGAAACAACGAAATAATAATGGCTACCGATGGTGATTTCAATAGTGGAAAAGAAAACGTTTATAAATTAGCTAAAAAATACAATGCTAAAGGAGCTAAAATATCTGTAATTGGAATTAAGAATAGAAAACATAACGAAGAAAATATGAAAAAATTATCTCTTAGTGGTGGTGGTAACTATATGAAAATAGATACTTTTGAAGATGCTAAAAAAGGTTTGGTTGAAGAGGTTAAAATGAATTCTAAACTGTAGGTGTTTAATGTTATCTCACAAATTAAAAAATTAACTATATTTGAAAAATGTTGAAACAATTATTAATTATATTCATTTCCCTTTGTTGTGTATTGGGAACTACTTCGTGTAAGTTGTTTAAGAAAACAAAAAAATGTGATACTTGTCCTACTTGGAAAGCGAAGGTAGAAACGTTGAATATTAAAAAATTAAAAGTATAAATTATGCCTGAAATTACGCTTTTAAATAAATATTTACCTCCAAATACAGCGGAATATGTATTGAAGCTGTTAAAACGCTACCCAGTATATTTTAAAATTGTAGCACCTCGAAAGACAAAACTAGGTGATTTTAAAGTTTATAACAAAACAGGTAAATTACAAATAACGATTAATAACGATTTAAAACCTTTAAATTTTTTGATTACTACAATTCATGAACTTGCACATTTGTACAATTGGAAAATGTATAAAAATGACATCGATCCACATGGAGAAGAATGGAAAAATGAATATAAAAAATTATTTTTACCTATTCTTTCTACTCAGTTTCTATCTCAAGAAGAGGTGAATTTATTACAGGCTCATTTAAACAATCCTAAAGCTTCGAGTTGTGCAGATGTAATGCTTAAAAAACATTTTAAAAAAGAAGGGGTTGTACACTTGGAAGACGTTCCGTTTGGTAAATATTTTAATTTAGATGGAAGAATGTTTTCGATTGAAAAAAAATTGAGAAAACGCTACCTTTGTGTAGAACAATCTTCGGGCAGAAAATATTACATAAACGGACTGGCAGAGGTAGAAAACGTTACGATTGAAGAAGCTAAGCAAATTGAAGGTTGTTTAACCAATTCTAAATTACAAAAAAAAGACGAAATTAATGCTGTCTCTGAAACCGAAAAGAAAGGAATAAAATACTTAAAAGATGTTCCTATTGGGGAAATTTTCTTTTTTCAAAAAAAGCTATTTAGAAATGACAAAAAATTGAGAACACGATTTCTTTGTACCGAGCAATCTACCGACAGAAAATACTATATAAACGGACAAGCTAAAGTATTTGAAATGTAAAAAACGTTACAAAAATAATTCTGTAACGTTTTTATAATCAATGTTGTTACATTTGTATTCGTGATTCTCCTATCGCTTAATTGATTCATATTTTATTGCGTTAGAGATGGAAGAGGTAGCTTTTTGTTTTAAACAACATTAGTAACACTTGACTAAAAAGAGCGATTTTATAAGCTCCTTTTTTGACTTAGTGTACTGTTGTTTAAAATAAAAACTACAAACGGACAGCTTGTATAAACGCCCTTATAATAAAAAAAGAGAGGGCTATCTAAATCTTACTTTTAATTTCATTAGTTTTTTTTCGTAAAATTCGTATGAAAGTATGGCGATGATAAAAACTAAAATAATGTTCATAGGGAAATGTTGTACTGCTAAATTTCCTCCAGGTCCTGTACGTAAGAAAAAACCTTGGTAAACATAAATTCCATAAGATATTTTACCGATGTATTGTAAGGGGGGATTGTTTAGTATTTTGGTAAATGTATGGTTTTGGTTGTATAGAATCCAAATAAGAAAAATGGAAACTCCTACGGCTTGTAGAATTGGAGTGAAGGGGAGTAGGTTAGTAGGCGAATATAGGGGGTATAAGAATAGAGCAAAAGCGAGTAAAATAAATGTTGTATTTTTGTAAAAAAGTAAAGTCCATTTTTTAGCTTTTTTTTGATTGAATATTGCAACTAAACTACCTATAAAAATGGGGGCTGCTGCGGGGATGAACCAACGAGAAGTGTGATAGTGTTGGGTTATTTCTAATCGAGGGAAAATAAAATAAGCTAAACTACAAAGTAGAAGAAGAAGCGTAACGATGATTGTTATTTTTTTTGTTTTCTGAAATGAATTGATTAAAAAAGGCCATATTAAGTAATATTGTTCTTCAACTGCAAGTGACCAAGTATGACCTAGTTCGACGGTGTAATAGTTGTGGGGTACAAAATTATATAAATATAAAAGCGAAAAATAAAAACCAATCCAAGTTGATTGAATGTCTCCTGTTGTCATAAATAGAGCAATGGTACAGTAAAACAATAGAAGGGGAGGAAGTAAGCGAATAAAACGACGGGCAAAAAAAGACTTGAAATTAATAAAGCCTTTTTTTTCCTTTTCTTTTATCAATAAAGTTGTGATTAAAAAACCACTGAGTGTAAAAAAAATACGAACACCAGTATCTCCAGAAACAACAATCCAGAGTCTGGTTTCGTAAAAATCATAGCCAGCAGGTAATAGGTGAGAAATCATCACCATTATTATAGATATAGCTCTTAAAGAATCAAATCCTTTTATATAGTTCATAAGATTCTATATAAAGCGAGTTAGAATCGTTTGCCAATTTCAACTCTTAATTTACGAGTGTAATCTTCTTCTAGCCATTGTACGTAGCTGTGTGTGCTTTTGCATATACAATAAGAATAACGTCTAATTCGATCTTTAATATCGTCTTCTAATAGTTTAGATAAGGCTCTTGCATCAAAGGCGTCGTCGGCATTTTCACAACACATTGTAGCGTGATTCATTATCGATTCTTCGATTACAATTTTTGGTCTTTTGTGTTGTAGTAATACTTCTTTATATCGAGCTTTTATATCAAAATCTAATTCTTTGGTTTTGCTAAATTTGGCTCTTAAATCAGGAGGCATGCTGTAAACAAAATTACGTTCTATTTCTTCGTCTGATTGTATGGTTTCTAAGTATAAGTCGGGAACTCTAAAAATATATTGCCAATCAATTTTTTCGAACCACAATCCAAATCGAGCGGCGTTATTTCCTAAGTCGATTACCGAAAATGTTTTTTTATTTGGTAATATACGAGACCCTCTTCCTATCATTTGAAAATATAAGGCAAGAGATTTTGTTGCCCTGTTTAATACAATTGTTTCGACGGTAGGTTCGTCAAATCCTGTGGTTAGAATACTTACCGATGTTAATATAGCGTCTGGAGTTGTTCTAAACCAAGTTAGTATTTCTTCTCGTTCGGCTTTGTTGTTTTTATTGTCTAAGTGACGAATGTTGTAGCCTGCCGCTTTAAATGTTTCATATACTTCTTTAGAAGTATTTATCCCGTTATTAAATATAAGTGTTTTTGTACCTTTTGCTTTTTCTTCATAAGCAAAAAGTAGTTTTTCTTGCATCGGATAATCGGTGTATAGCAATTCTGAAGATTTTACGGTATAGTCACCATTAACACCAATTTTTAAAGAAGTCAGTCCAACGTCGTAGCTATAGGTTACAGCTTTAGATAAAAAACCTTTTTTTATTAACGCTGCAATATCAAGTCCTGTAATTAATTCGTCATAATTACCTTTCATAGGTATTTTCATATTAGAACTTAGAGGTGTAGCTGTAACTCCTAATATAAATCTATTGTCAAAATATTTAAATAATTTATTGAATGAGTTATAATGTGCTTCATCAATTATAACTAAACCAATGTTGTTTAGTTCAAATTTTTCATCCATCAAACGATTGTTTAATGTTTCAACCATTGCAACAAAACAAACATAGTCGTCTTGGTCGGGTAAGTCTTTTACCTTGCTATTAATAACTTTATTATTAACATCAAAACCATCGAGCATTTTAGCCGTTTGATTACAGAGTTCTACCCGGTGGGTAAGAATTAAAACTTTTTGACCTGTTTTTTCAATAAACTGACGAGAAATTTCTGAAAAAATAACAGTTTTCCCTCCACCAGTAGGCAATTGATAAAGTAGGTTGTAATTACCATCGTGCTCATCAATGCGTTTAAAGATTTCTTTCAAATCGTTAGCTTGATAGTCGTATAGCTGTTTGCTCTTATTTTGTGCTTCTAATTCAAAGATTTCTTCCTTCATATTTTAAATAAAATTCGTGCAAAAATAGGGATAATTAAATCTATTAAAAAACCTTTTCTTAAATATTTATATTTTTTATTGATTGTTCTTTTATGAAAAGAAATGAAGATGTTGATTTATAGTTGTTTATGTTTATTTTGTTGGTGTTTGTTTTGTTGGTGTTTGTTTTGTGAAAAAATAGTTAAAAATTAATTCTTATTTGTATTTGAGTATAAAAAGTAAATTTATTTTTGTTTTATGAAAATTATAGATAAATTTACATTATGAGAATTTTACTATTATTATTATATAATTTTATTGCATTGACTTTTTTAGCTCAAGGAGCTGGTAATTGTTTATTGTACAATGGAACCAATAATTATACAGAAATCCCCGACAATTTATTGTTTAGTTCGCACGCAGGAGGAGAAATAACGGTAGAAGCTTGGGTGAGAGTTTTGGCTATAAATACCGATGCTCATGGACAAACAAGGCAACCGATAGTAATGAAAGGAAATTCAGGACAATGGGAATGGGCGTTGTATATTTATGATGATTTGAGTGCTGGATTTTCATCTTGGCAATGTGGAGGTTCTGGTCATTCGGAAATAAGTGGAGGAAGTATAGTTCTTAATCAATGGCATCACATAGCTGGTTCTTTTAGTGATGGTAATTTTAATCACGTTTATATTGACGGAGTATTGGTCGCTACTGGAACTTTATTTTCAGGTTCGGCTTGTAACGGAGCTAGGCCTGTTAGGTTTGGGTCTCGTGAAGATGGTCAGTATTTAAATGCTTATATCGACGAGGTTAAGATTTGGAATAGAGCTTTAACTCAGGCAGAGATAAGAAATAATATGTGTCAAAAAATAAATGGGAATGAGGCTAATTTAACGGCTTATTATAGAATAGATGAAGGAATAGATAATACTTGTAGTGCGACTCAAGATGTGTGTGATTTAACAGCAAATGGATTTAATGGGACAAATAACAATTCACCTCAATGGTTTATTTCTGGTGCTGCAATTGGAGATAAATCGAATTACTTATATACCAATTCATGGGCAGGGCAAACCATTGCTTTAAATTCGGCTAATAGAGGTGATTTTGAGCTTAGCAATGTTAATAATAATCCAGATGGGATTCAAATTTATAGGGTTGATAATGTTCCAAATTCGACACTAGGAATAACCAAAGGTCTAGGGTCTAACAATGTTTATTACGGGACTTTTATTCCCAACTATCCCAATGGAACTAGTTTTACGGTAAAATACGATTATTCAAATTATCCCGATGCAATTAACGATGAAAACAACTTGCTTTTATATGCTAGGGACGATAATTCTGATTTAAGTTGGTTTGATAATGGAGCAATATTAAACACGGCTTCCAATACGCTCACGAGTAATAGCGAAAGTATAAGACTAGAGTATATTATAGCGCTTTCCAATGGTGCTTTGCCAATAGAACTGTTAGACTTTCAGGTGTCTAATAATACGTTAGCAGTTGATATTGAATGGGCTACGGTATCAGAAATAAATAACGATTACTTTGATATAGAACGTTCTATTGATGCTGAAAATTGGAATGTAATTGAAACCGTGAAAGGAAATAACAATTCTAATAGTTTAATTAAATATAAGGGAGAAGATTTATTTCCATTAAAAGGAATTT
>CAMZKF010000238.1 GCA_947311095.1 uncultured Flavobacteriales bacterium | reverse complement strand
ATGTTAATGATAACGAGTCGTATCATTAAAAAGTAAAAAAAAAAATAATAAAAAGTATTGTGTAATTAAAAAAAGATTATTACTTTTGTACTCGGAAATTTAAAATAATTAATTTCTATAGTTCTTTAAAATAGAATATTCGGAGAGGTGCCTGAGTGGCCGAAAGGACTTGTTTGCTAAATAAGCGTACCCCAAAAGGGTACCCAGGGTTCGAACCCCTGTCTCTCCGCAAATAAAAAGATAGAAAAAGCTTGTTTATTATAAAACTTTATTTATCTTTGCACACGAATTAATAATTCGGGATGTGGCCCAGTCCGGTCAAGGCGCCTGGTTTGGGACCAGGAGATCGCAGGTTCGAATCCTGCCATCCCGACTTAAGTGCGAAAGAGTAATCAATTTTAATATTGATTACTCTTTTTTTTTGCTTTATTTTAGCCTTTGTTATGGGTCAGTCACAAAAGTTGGGGGATTGCAGTTTTAAGCAAATAGATTTTCTAATCTAAAAAGGAATGTTATTGAAATTAATTTCACCTCATTTACCAATTTTCTGTAGAATTGTATCTTTAGAAGTTGAATTTATTTTTCACTAATTGATGAAGAAAAAATAGTAAAAATAGTGCAATTGAATTGTCTATAGGTAATTAAACATTCTTGGAGCTTTCTAAAATATTTTCTATTCGTTGTTTTTAAATAGTAGTATTAGAAATCTTAAGTTTAATTGTTAAAACAATGCTTATTCATTCCATGTAATTGTTCTAATAACAAACCTTTTAAACCAATTGTATTTTGGATATATTAATTGAGAAGTTGTTCCATTGGTTCGCTGACTAAGTATAGATCGTTGATTTGAAAACTCTAAAAAGCCAAAATATCCGTGAGCCTTTCCCATTCCAGAACTTCCCATTCCGCCAAAAGGTAAATTGGGGTGCGCAAATTGTAAGGTGGTGTCATTCAAAACAGTTGTTCCAGCACTTGTATTGTTTATAATGTAATTTTGTTCTTTCTTCGATTTAGAAAAAATATAAAATGCTAAAGGAGTATCTACTTTATGAATGATTTCTAGGGCGTTATCTAAATTATCGTATGCTATTAGAGGTAAAATAGGTCCAAAAATTTCTTCTTTAAATATGGGATTATCAACTGTTACGTGAGTCAAAATAGTTGGTGAAATATAATTAGCGTCACTATCCGTTACATTGCCAAAAACAACTTTAGCTCCAGCTTTTATACTATTATCTAATAAATTTTTTAATCGGTTGTAATGAAAATTATTTACAATTCGGGTTAATGCTTTATTCTCTTTTATTTCGTCGGGATAATTTCCGTACATTTCAACAAATTCAAACTTTAATTCTTCTATAAACTTTGCTTTAATCGTTTGGTCGATTAGAACATAATTAGGAGAAACACAGGATTGTCCGTTGTTAAAAAATTTTCCCCAAGCTAGTTTTTTAGCCGTATCTCTTAAATTGGCATTTTTAGTAATAACGACAGGATTTCTACCTCCGAGTTCAAGTGTAACAGAGCTAAGGTGTGTTGCAGCTTGTTTCATCACGATTTTTCCAACTTGAGGACTTCCTGTAAAAAAAATATGATTCCAAGGTAATTTAAGCAATTCTGTAGTTTCTGGAATACCTCCAGTTATTACAGCAATACATTCTTTTGAAAATAAATCTGTAAATAATTTTACTAAAAGTTTTTCGGTATGTGGTGTCATTTCTGACGGTTTTAGAACTATAGTATTTCCAGCGGCAATAGCAGAAATAACAGGTCCAACTGCTAACATAAAAGGAAAATTCCAGGGAGCGATTACTAAACAAACTCCTTTAGGTTCTATTTTTATTTTCCCTTTTGTTCCCAATAAAGTCAATGGAGTGTCAACATTTTTAGTTTTACTCCAATATCTTAATTTTTTTAGTGCTAAATTAATTTCTCCTATAATAGGTTTTATTTCCGAAATTAAGACTTCTTCAGGAGTCTTTTTAAAGTCTTTATAAAGCGTTTCTTGAATTAATGTTTGATTGTTTTTTATCCATTTTTTTATTTTGAATAAACGTTCCTTACGAGCATAAATTCGTTCTTGCTTCAATACTGTGTTAAAATATTGTTGCTGTAAATGATATAATTTCGAATAGTTATTCGCTTCCATTTTAAACAAAAGATTAGTACATCATTCCTACAACGGCAGCTGTAAATAGGCTAGCGATTGTACCTGCTAATAAAGCTTTCATTCCCAATTGAGATAAGAGACCTTTTTTATTAGGGGCTAACGATCCTATTCCTCCAATTTGGATGCCGATAGAAGCAAAATTAGCAAATCCGCAAAGCATATAAGTACTCATAATAATTGCTTTTTCAGACAATATTCCGTCTGCTTTCATTTCTCCTAATTTTAAGTAGCCTACAAATTCATTTAAGATGGTTTTTGTGCCTAAAAGTTCTCCTACAAAAACAGATTCTGACCAATCTACACCCAAAATCCAAACAATTGGACGACCGATATAACCTAAAACTAACTCAAAAGATAAAGCTGTGTATTGCGTATTGGAAACAATCCATTCATTTATTCCCCAAAAATTACCAAACCATCCCAGTATGCCATTTCCCAATGCCATTAATGAAATAAAAACCAAGAGCATTGCTCCTACATTAACGGCTAATTTTAATCCGTCAGTTGTTCCATTGGAAATAGCTTCTAATGCATTTGTTCCTATTTTATCTTTAGAGATGGATAAATCTTCATTAAATTTTTCGGTCTCAGGAACTAAAATTTTAGCAGCTACAACAGCCGCTGGAGCAGAAATAATAGAAGCAATTAAAAGGTGTTTGGCATAAAACAACCTTTGAACGGGATCATCTCCCCCTAAAAAGTCTATAAATGAAGCTAAAACACCCCCTGCTATTGTAGCCATACCTCCTGTCATTAAGCACATCATTTCTGATTTTGTCATTTTACCCAAATAAGGTTTACCAATAGAGGAGATTCGGTTTGTCCTAAAAAAACATTTCCTGCAGCAGCTAAACTTTCTGCACCAGAAAGGTTCATTACTCGTTTCATTACCCATGCAAAAATAAAGACAATTCGCTGAAGAATACCCCAATAATAAAGTAAACTCATAAGAGAAGAAAAGAATACAATGGTTGGTAATATTTTGAATGCAAAATTCATTAAAGGTCCTTGTATTTTTCCAATTCCAAACTGACCAAAAAGAAAATCAACCCCTACGTTTGTATAGCCAATCAAATTGACAAAACCTCGACTTATAGATTCAAAACCAGCTTCAACCCAACTCACTTTTAATACTAATATGGCTATCACTATTTGAAAGCTCAAGCCTTTAATTACCAAAGCCCAATTAATTGCTTTTCGGTTAGAACTAAACAACCATGCTACAAATACCAAAAATAGCATTCCTACAATAGCTCGAAATATAGAATTTAAGCTGAATTTAGATTCTGGAGGTGCTGGTTCGTGCTTATAATATTTTTGAATAAAATGAGAGACTGTGCCTTTTGATTCCAACTGTAAATGACCTTTGTTTAATTTTGAAATATTAAATGATAAAAGAGCTACTTTTTGTCTCAATTTTCCATTCTTATTTGACATAAAATGAACGCCATCTGCATAATATTGTATTTCTCTGTTGGTTGAGTCTAGCGTAATGAAGGAAGAGTCTATTTTAATCGAAAATTCGTTACCTAAAGGGTATAAGGTCATTTTTCGATCGACTAATTCCCAACTTCCTTCTGTTATTTCTGCTGGGTTCTCTCCAAAATTAAAGGAAAACAATCCATTCTCTTTTACTTCTAAGAAAAAGGTTGTACTATCCGACGGTTCATAAGTTCCATCATTGAAAGAAGTATTGGTTAAATTCCATTTACCAATTAAAGCTTTTTTTATTTCGTTTTGACCAAAAGAGTAAATGGACAAGATGATAAATAAAAAACTAATTAGTACTTTATAAAAATTGTTCATGTTTTATTTTTTTACAAAAAAAGAGAAGTTATTGCGCTTCTCTTTTTTTTATTTCGTCTCTTATTTTAGAAGCTGTTTCATAATCTTCTAACTCCAACGCTTCATTTAATTGAGTTGTTAATTCTGCTATGGTTAAAACTTCTTCGGCTTCTTCTTCTATTACAATTTCTTCAGAATCTTCTGTTTCTTCTTCGTAGTTGTCGTCTTCTAATACAATTCCTGCTGTTTTTAATACAAATTCATAGGTGTAAATCGGGCTATTAAAACGAACTGCTAAAGCGATTGCGTCAGAAGTTCTAGAATCTAATTCGACTTCTTTTCCATTTTGCTCACAAATTAATTTAGCAAAAAAGATACCTTCAACCAAATCGTAGATTATAATTTCGTTGATGTTAATTTCGTATAAATCGGCAAAATTCTTAAACAAATCATGCGTTAATGGACGGCTTGGTGACATTTTTTCCAATTCTATAGCTATTGCTTGGGCTTCAAAGCCTCCTATAATTATAGGTAACCTTCTTTTTCCTTTTTCTTCTCCAAGCACTAATGCGTATGCTCCTGATTGTGTTTGACTATATGATAATCCTACTATTCTTAATTTTACTTTTTCCATAAATTGCGATTAAAAGCAACTTGCCTCAAGTTATTTATATTAAAAAATATTAAAGTTAATGTTACGAAAATAGTAATATTTTACTATCTAATCTAGGATATAGGAAAATTGTTTAAAGATTTGTTTGTTAGTTATTAACTTCTATCTATTTTGAAATTGAATTATAGTAAGTTTAAAATCATTTTTAGGGTAGAGAGCATTATATTTTTAAGAAAAAAACCAAACTACAAGTAAAACATTATTACCGTAGATTGGTTTCTTAAAAGTTTATCTTACCTCAATAAAGAGCTTATAAATTATTGTAAAATTAATTTAATTTTTAGGGATATCTTTCAAAATATCTTTTAAAAATTCCCAAAATTTTAATACTGACGGTATGTTACATTTCTCATCTGGAGAATGAGGGTTTCTAATTGTAGGTCCAAAAGATATCATATCTACATTTGGATATTTCTTACCTAGTAATCCACATTCTAAACCTGCATGAATAGCGGTTACCTTAGGTTTTTCTCCAAATGAAGCTGTATATTTTGTTTCCATTAATTCCAATATTTCAGATTTTGGATTAGGTTCCCAACCTGGATAAGACCCTGTATGTTCGACATTTGCACCTATCAATTTAAAAGGAGCTCCTACTGTTGCTGCTACGTCTTCTTTTGCTGATTCAACAGAACTTCGTTGTAAACTTTGCATTTCAAAAACACCGTTTTTTACTATAATGCGAGCCAATGAAGATGATGTTTCTACCAAATTAGCGATAAAAGTACTCATTTTATAAACTCCATTATGTACTGCTAAAATTGCATTTGTTAATTTTTCGACATCTCCCATAGCCATCACTTCTTTAGGCTTTTCTGTTGAAATGATTTCAATAGACATATCTGGATCTGTATTAATATATTCAGCTTTTATTTTTTTTGCAATGGATTCAAATTTAGCTAAGTAATCTTCGTTTTCAATAGTGATTACCGCAAATGATTCTCTGGGGATTGCATTTCTTAAACTGCCTCCATTTATTTCAGAAATTTGCAATCCATATTGCTCCATTCCTACCATAAAACGGTTCATTATTTTATTGGCATTTCCTCTTTCTAAATCAATGTCAACTCCTGAATGCCCCCCTTTTAATCCTTTAATGACAATCTGATATGCTTTTGCACTTTCCGAAGGTATTGTAGTCGTATATTCATAAGTCACATTGGTATCTACTCCACCTGCACAGCCTATCGAAAATTCATCGTGGTCTTCGGTGTCTAAGTTCAATAATATTTTCCCTTCTAAAATACCCGTTTCTAGGTTGAACGCTCCTGTCATTCCAGTTTCTTCATCGATTGTAAACAAACATTCTAAATTCGGGTGTTCAATATCGTTACTTTCTAATATAGCGAGCATTGAAGCAGCTCCTATTCCGTTATCGGCTCCTAATGTAGTCCCTTTTGCTTTGACCCAATCTCCATCTACGTAAGAGATAATACCTTGTGTGTCGAAATCGAAGTCTGTTGCTGCATTTTTTTGATGCACCATGTCCAAATGCGATTGTAAAATAACTGTTTTACGATTTTCAAATCCAGGAGTTGCGGCTTTTTTTATAATCACATTCCCAATTTTATCTACATAAGTGTCTAATTTTAGATGCTCTCCAAATTCTTTAACGAATTGAATTATTCTTTCTTCTTTTTTAGAAGGTCTAGGAACTGCATTTAAATCTTCAAATTTATTCCATAGCTGTTTTGGTTTTAAATCTCTTACTTGCATAATGTGTGTGTATTGTTTTTTTTCAAAGGTAATAATTTTGTAACGGCTAATGATTTTATAATGCGATTTATTTAGAAATAGCTGAAAAAGACGCTAAGTTTTTTCTGACTTGCATCTAAATTTACGAGGAGATATTTCGTTTTGTAAATGACTGATATAAAATTCTGTATAGTGAAATTTTAGTTGGGTTAACTAAGTTTTTTACTTGCCCACAAAATAGCGAAGTAACAGAACATTCCCATGCTAATGAAACCAATGACCAAAGGATAAACGGTATTGTTATAACTTAATCCAATATAAATTCCAAATGGTACCGAAATTAGAGTTGAAAGAGCTCCTACAACCGATGAGCCAACTCCTGCTACGTGTCCTAAAGGTTTCATTGCTAAAGCGTTTAAATTTCCAAATAAAATACCTGTAAAGAATAATGAAACGATTAAAAAGACCAGAAGAAAAGACAGAGGAGGAATGCCGTTAAATTGGAATAAGAATAGTATAAAAAGAAACGACAAACTAGTGATTGAAATCGAGGCGAATTTGACCATTTTTATCATTCCAAATTGTTTGACCAATACTTGTCCATTTAAAACAGAACCTACTCCGACAGATAATGCTAATAAAGCAAAGACAAATGCATAGTTGTCGCCTAAACCATAGGTGTCTTGAAACAATTGTTGGGAGGAATTTAAATAGCCTAGAAATAAACTTGAAGTAAATCCTGCAGCTAAAATATAACCTAAGGATTGCCTGTTTTTCAATATTCCTATCATGATATTAAAAACCCTTGAAAAAGATAATTCATGGCGGTCTTCATTACTCAGTGATTCAGGCATTCTGATTTTAAACCAAGCCAATAGAAAAATGGCATAAAACAAGAAAAAAATAAAAATATATTGCCAAGCTGCAAACATTAATATCAATTGTCCTAACGCTGGAGCAAGTATTGGAACGATGATAAAAATAGCCATTACCACGGACATTATTTTAGCCATTTCTGCTCCTCCAAATCTATCACGTACCAAAGCTACACTAATTATTCGAGGACCTGCTATTCCAAAGCCCTGTATAAAACGACCAGCTAGCATTAGAGGTAAAGATGTGCTAAAAAGAGAGAGTAATGTTCCAAAAATAAAGATAGAAAAACCGATGTATATCGAAGGCTTTCGACCGTAACTATCGGAAATAGGTCCGTAAAATAATTGCCCAAAAGCTATACCTAAAAAAAGTAAAGAAATAATCAGTTGATTGTCGTTTTTATCGACAACTTTCAGTTGCTCACCAATCAAAGGTAGAGCGGGTAACATCATATCAATAGCGAGCGCAACCAAAGCCATCATTAACCCAATGAGAATAATAAACTCTTTTTGGTTCGGTTCTTTTTTTGTTTGATTCATTTAATAAAATGTTTACCTTTTATAGCTCTATTAATTTTAGTTTTTCTGCAAAAATAGTTTAATAATTGATTAGTTCTTTAAAATATATTGTTCAAAATTAAATTATTGCTTAACTTTGAACCATTAATTAATTACGAATTATTACACATAAAAAAATATGAACTACGACGTTATAGTAATCGGAAGCGGTCCAGGAGGGTACGTTACTGCAATTAGAGCTTCTCAACTGGGATTAAAAACAGCTGTTATAGAAAAAGAAGCGATGGGAGGAATTTGTTTAAACTGGGGATGTATTCCTACAAAAGCACTATTAAAAAGCGCCAATGTATTTGATTACATCAATCATGCAGCCGACTATGGTATAACAGTAAAAGAATCGTCTGCTGATTTTGGAGGGATTGTAAAAAGAAGTAGAGGTGTTGCCGAAAAAATGAGTGGAGGTGTTCAGTTTTTAATGAAAAAAAAATAAAATTGACGTTATAATGGGGACAGCTACTGTTGAACCTGGTAAAAAAGTTTCGGTAAAAGATGACAAAGGAGCTGTTCAAACATATACAGCTAAAATATAATTATAGCAACTGGTGCAAGGTCGAGACAATTGCCCAATTTACCACAAGATGGAAAAAACATAATTGGATATAGAGAAGCTTTGTCGTTGCCGTCTCTTCCTAAAAAAATGGTTGTTGTTGGTTCTGGAGCTAT
>CAMZKF010000237.1 GCA_947311095.1 uncultured Flavobacteriales bacterium | reverse complement strand
TTAATTGACATTACCCCAACTTACTGCGTTAGGGATAGGAACGGCATCCTTTTTATTTTTCATAAAAAGATATAGTGGATAGCCCGCTCGAACGCCCAAAAATACTTTGTTTTTCTTGCTTTATTTTTAGTTTTATTTGTCTTCCAAAATGAGTTTATACCCTACTCCTTTTACGGTGGATATAAATTTATCGCCTATTTTTTCTCTTAATTTTCTAATGTGTACATCTATTGTTCTTTCGCCTACTACGGCATCGTTGCCCCATACTTCTGAAAATATATTGTCTCGGGTAAATACTTTTTCGGGTTTAGAAAGGAGGAGTTTGAGGAGTTGAAATTCTTTTTTTGGTAGGGTTATTTCTTTTCCTTCTAAAATGGCAAGGTAGCGGTCTTCGTCTATTGAAAGTTTAGTCGATTGAACTGCGACTTCCTCTACTCTATCGGTTCTTCTTAGCAAGGCTTTTACTCTACTGACTAATACGCGGGGTTTTATAGGTTTGGTAATGTAGTCGTCTGCTCCTGCTTCAAAACCCGCTATTTGAGAGTAATCTTCTCCTCTTGCCGTCAAAAATGCTATGATTACGTTTTTTAACGCTGGTATTTTTCTTAATTCAATACAGGTTTCTACTCCATCCATTTCGGGCATCATTACGTCCAAAATAATTAAATCAGGCTTAAATTCTTTCGCTACAATTATGGCATCTTTTCCATTAAATGCCATTCGAATTTCAAAGTCTTCTCGCTCTAGGTTGTATTTTATTAATTCTAAAATATCGGATTCATCGTCAACTAATAGGATTTTTTTCTGCATCGCTTTTTTTATTTAGAGAAGTAACTGTATTCGTACCTAAATTCAAACTCAGGTTCGTCTAATTGATTGTAATTTATTTCTTTTACTAATAATTGTTTTTCGTTGTACTCTTTTACTTTTTTATTGTCTAATTTATTCTTTCCGTCAAGTACTTTGGTTTCTATTTCTAAGCCTTCTGCGTTGTATTTTGTTTCGTCTGAACCGAGTAAACCTACCGAACCTTCGTATATTTTAAACGAAATTCTATTTCCTTTTTTATCATAGGTTGTTATTGACTGCCTCAACACTTGATTGACTCCGTTGTAAATCGTGTTTTTGGTTTCTTGTCCTTCACCGTTGTATTCAAATTCATAACGTGCAAATAAACTATCGTTTCCGTTGTATTTTTCAATTAATTGTATCTTGTTATTTTTATCGTAATTTTTAATCAACGTTTTACTCACAATCTTTCCTGTGCTATCTATTTCTGTTTCTTTTATTTTTCTTCCTTCGCTATCGTAAGCTATTGTTTGTTGAGCTATCACTTTCCCAAAGTTATCCATTTCTTTTCTTGACACAACATCGCCATTATTATTATAGTCAAAAACAGAAATACTTCTTACCGTTCCATCGTTATAATAGTCGGTTATTTTTTTTAGGTTGTTTTTTTCATCATAGGTCTTTTGTTGACTGTAACGCAAGGTGTCTAGTTTATAAGCTTTAAACGATTTTTCTTCTCCGTTTTTATTAAACACTCGTTCCAATAAGGATATTAACTTTTTATTTTCATCAAATAACTCCCTTTTTATTAATTTATCGTCTTTGTTGTAGGTAAAGGATTCTATGGCTAATATTTTATTTTCTTTGTAAACAATAGAATCTTTCAGGTAACCATTTTTAGTGTAATGAGTTTCATAAATCAAGATTGAATCATTGGACGGTTCGCCAAATTTATAAGGCACTGCGATTGCTTTTATTGCTTTCACCTTTTTTTGTTTTAATTCTAATTGACGTGCATTGTCCTCTACTTTTTCTAATTTAACGTGAGTTTTTTCTTCTTCTTTCTGTTCATTAGTATTACAACTTGAAAATAAAACCGTTACAATTATGAATAGGTATAATAAATTTAATTTCATATTTTTTCGTCCTTCTTTTATACTTAAAAATAGTATAATACCAAAAGAACATCAAAATAAGCTAAATAAACCGTTTATTTTTTAGCTCATTTTAATATTCATTTGGTATAACTTTTATAATTTTGCCCTAAAAATACAATTTAAAATTTATCTTTACCGATATACTTTATAGTTTTTTAAATGATTAAAGAAAAAACAGCTTTGGTACTACAAGGAGGAGCGCTCCGAACCATTTTTACTTCTGGGGTTTTAGATGCGTTTATTGCTAAAAAATATTTCCCTTTCGATATTTTAATTGGTGTTTCGGCTGGCACGATGTGTTTGTCTTATTATATAGGAAACCAATACGGTACTACTTTTAATATTATAAAAAACCTAGCAGAAGATAAAGATTTTATCAATTTAAAAAACGCTTTTAAAAAAGAAGGCATTGTTAATCTTTCCCATTTAAGAAATTTTACTACCTCTAAATTTCCAATCGATTACGATACGGCTTTTAAGCAAAAAAGCAAATCCATTGTTGAATTTGTTGCTACCGACGTAAAAACAGGAAAACCCGTTTACCTAAATCCAACTTTGGAAAACTGGAATGACTGTCTAATAGCTTCGTCGGCTTTACCAATCTACTCTAAAGGTTCGCACATTTTAAACGGACAAAAGCTAATGGACGGTAGCTGGAGCGACCCTTTACCAGTAAAAAGAGCAATAGAATTGGGAGCTACCCGAGTTATCGTTGTTCGAACCTCTCCTATTTCTCATAGAGATTCAAAATCTTACATCGGAGCTTTAGGCTCTGTTTGGTTTAAAGGTCAAGAAGCATTGAAAAAAAGTTTACTAGAAGAACACTTATGTTTTAACGCCGCCGTAGATTTTATGAATAAAAAGCATGATGGTATTGAAATTATTCAAATTGCTCCTGAACATAAATTAAACACAACGGCTAGTTCTAGCTCCGAAAAAAAAGTAATTGCTGATTACAGAAATGGTTTGGACTTAGGTTTAAGATTTGTAATGAAAGAAGAGCTTGATAATAATTATTGTAACAACACTCCACAAGACTCAATCCTTTAGCTTTCTATAAAAACACCGTTTATTTTTATCTCCTAAAAAAATAGAAGAATAGTATAATCGGTTTTAGCACATGGAGTCCTTCATGCTTTCAGAAAATCTTATTTAGTCTTTTAACTTAGCGATTTTAATACCTAAATACCCATATAAAACAGTCATAATAGGACTAATAATATTAAAAAAAGCGTAAATCATATATTCTCCAGTAGCAACCCCCAACACACTAGACTGAGCTAATCCACAAGTATTCCAAGGAATTAAAACCGAAGTTACCGTACCACTATCTTCTAGTGTTCGACTTAAATTCTCGGGAGCTAACCCTCTTTCTTTAAATGCTTTTTCAAACATTTTTCCAGGCACAACAATCGCTAAATATTGGTCAGAAGTGGTCAAATTAAACCCAATACAAGTTGCTGTTGTAGTTAAAATTAACGACCCTTTCCCTTTCTTTTTCTTAGATATTAAAGCATTTGTTATTCGAGTTAAAAAGCCTAACCGCTCCATCATTCCTCCAAAACTCATAGCACAAACAATAAGCCATATTGTATTCAACATTCCTTTCATTCCTCCTGTTTCTAACAATCCGTTAACCAAATCATTATCCGTAGTAATGCTTGTGTCAATTGTCATAGCGTTGATTACTGCTCGATAAGAAGCTTCTATATAACTTGTTTCAATTGCATTTGTGTTTGCTCCTAATTCTGAAACAATATTAGGTTGGAAAATTACAGCAAACAAACCTCCCAAAATAGTCCCTGTTAAAATAGCTGGAATAGCATCTATTTTCATAACAATCATAAAAATAACAACTGCTGGAACGACAAATAATATGGGGGAAATATAAAATTTAGTTGACAATGTATTTAACAATTCATCGACATTTGCGGCAGCACTATCTTCTTTTAAAAATAACCCTATGATTAGAAATAATATTAAAGTAATGACAATAGAAGGTACAGTAGTCCAAAGCATGTATCTAATGTGAGTAATTAAATCTGTTCCTGCTACTGCGGGAGCTAAATTTGTAGTATCGCTCATTGGCGACATTTTATCGCCAAAATAAGCACCAGAAATAATTGCCCCAGCAGCCAATCCAGAGGAAATACCTAAAGCTGTTCCTATTCCCAGCATTGCAATTCCAACTGTTGCAATTGTACTCCAAGAGCTCCCCGTAGCTAACGACACAATTGCACTAATGACACAAGCTGCAAATAAAAAATAAGTTGGATTCAAAATTTTTAATCCATAATAAATAATCGACGGCACAATACCACTAATTAGCCACGTTCCAGCTAAAGCTCCTATCAACAATAAAATAATAACGGCTGGTAATGCTGTATTGATTGCTCCCGTCATTCCATCGAGCATTTCTTTCCATTTAAATTTAAGCCTAACACCAATTAGCCCTGCTACAATTGTCGAAAAAACTAGCCCCATTTGATTCCCTCCTGCCAAATCTAACCGAACCGAAATAGAAAGTAATATTATAAGCACAACAATAGGCGAAGCAGCTTGCAATAAAGATGGGGATAACGTTTTTTTAGTCATGCTATTTTGTTAAGCTGTTATTAAATATATAAAGTTTTATAATTTACTACAAATCCGAAAACTTATCTTTTTTCAATCCAAAAAATTGCCAAACAATACTTTTGGGGTAAACGCCTTCTAAAGTTAGAAAGCTTTTTTTAGGTAGTATTTTACGTTGTTTATTTAATGTTTTTATATGTGCATAATAATGAAAGTGAGCTTTTAAAATACTTAATATATTTTTAAATTCTCCTCCAAATAAAAATTTCACACCTGCAATGCCATCGAGCACCAAACGGATAAATATAATTTTAGGCAACCATCCATCATAATTCTTGTGAATCATAAATAAGCTATTCCTAAAATTCAGATACGTTTTAAAAGGACTCATATAACTTAATGTTCCCCCTCCCACATGGTAAACTTTACTTTCGGCACAGTACAATATTTTACCTCCTGCATTTTTTATTCTCCAGCATAAATCAATCTCTTCCATGTGAGCAAAAAAAGCAGCATCAAATCCCTCCTGCTCTTTAAATACCTTTGTCTTGATAAATAAACATGCTCCAGTAGCCCAAAAGACTTCTTTATTATCATTAAATTGACCAATGTCTTTTTCGGTATGATGAAAAACCCTCCCTCTGCAAAAAGGATAGCCTAATCTATCTATCATTCCTCCTGCAGCTCCTGCATGTTCGAACTTACTTTTATTCGCATAAGCCAATATTTTAGGTTGAGCAGCAACTGCTTGAGGTGTTTGTTCTATTAAGTTTATAACAGGCATTATCCAATTGTCCGTTATTTCTACATCGGAATTAAGCAAAATAATGTAGTCTCCTTCAATATTCTTTAATCCTTCATTATATCCTCCTGCAAAACCATAGTTTTTATCATTAATAATTAATGAAACTGAAGGAAAGTATTGCTTCAAAAAAGCAACAGAATCATCAGATGAATCATTGTCGATGACAAGAATTTCAGCTTCTTTACTTTTTTGCAAAACAGTTGGTAGAAATTTCTTTAGCCATTTCTTCCCATTATAATTCAATATTGCGACAGTTATCTTCAAGCTTTCAAAAATACAATTTTGATTGAATTAGATGACGCTTAAATTTAAAAAAATGTTTTTTTTCTTCTAAAAGCTAAAAAAATGTTGAAAACCTCATGTAATTTTGCTTTTTTGTTGGTATCTATCTGTAAAAAATTAAGATTCTCTTAACTCAAAATTGTATTTTTGTTGACTTGTAAAAAAACAACACTATTGATGGGTTATATAAAAGTTACTTTCGAATTAGACCCTTTGCTTCCTGCTAAAGATATTTTATATGCCGAGCTAGGTGAATTACCTTTCGAATCTTTTGAAGAAATAGACAATGGATTAGATGCCTACATCCCGTCTCCCGATTTTAAACCTGAAATGCTTGATAATTTAATCATTTCCACTCTACCCAATCAAAAAATGGTTGTGAGCACCCAAACAATTAAACAAGAAAATTGGAATGCCGTTTGGGAAAGTAATTTTGAAGAAATTATTGTAAACGATAAATGTGTCATTAGAGCTCCATTTCATGAGCCTTCTAACGTTGAATTTGATATTATAATTTCGCCTCAAATGTCTTTTGGGACAGGACATCATGAAACGACATTTTTAATTTCCAATGCTTTATTTAACTTAGAATTGAAAGAAAAAACACTCTTAGATATGGGGTGTGGAACTGGTGTACTGGCTATTATTGCGCATAAATTAGGAGCAATCGACATAGAAGCAATCGACATAGAAGAATGGGCTTATGAAAATACAAAAGACAACAATAAGCTAAACAATGTTACAGGAATGACCGTTTTACACGGAGATGCTGATTTATTAAAAAATAAAACGTTTGACATTATTTTAGCGAATATCAATCGAAATATTTTGATTAATG
>CAMZKF010000236.1 GCA_947311095.1 uncultured Flavobacteriales bacterium | reverse complement strand
TCTTGGACACCTACCGCCAATTTAGATAATCCAACAATACCTAATCCTGTTTTCACCCCTCAATCTCCTGGAACTTTTGACTATGCCGTAGTCATTTCTAGTCCTTTAGGTTGTATTAAATATGATACAGCAACCGTAAATGTAGTCGCTCAGTATGCACCTACGTTAACTTTAACTCAAAATACAAATGCGCTCAGTTGTGGCGACTCTATTATTGTAAACATTGATTTAGGTAATGGAATACCAGCTACTTGTGGTCCTAGTGCTACCATACCTACAACCCCTACTATTTTTGGTATTGTAGGAACTACATCTGGTTCTAACTCTTCAACTGGTTATCCTGCTCCTTTTGGTAATTATTATAAAAATGCAAAAAATCAATTCTTATTCAAAGCTTCAGAACTCCAAGCAATGGGATTAGTTGGAGGTGTTATTTCTAGAATTGATTTTGAAGTTACTGACATGAATAATAGTACTTCTACTTATAATAGCTTCACTGTAAAAATGAAAGCAACAAGCTCAAATGCATTATCAACATGGGAAACAGGTTTAACAACAGTTTACAACCCTCAAAATACAAATATTAGTACTGGATGGAATAATTTAGACTTTACCACAGGATTTGATTGGGACGGAAGCTGTAATTTAATTGTAGAAGTCTGTTTTAATAATTTAGGAGCTTCTTATACCCAAAATGCATCAACTTCTTATACTACAACTCCTTTTGTTTCTGCTCTTTACTACAGAAGTGATGGTACTCCTGCTTGCCCTTACACGAGTACTCAATCTACCTCTAGTAATAGAACAGTCATTCGTTTTGGAATGCTGCCTTCAACTCCTAACCCTGCCAATTTTTCTTACAATTGGGGTACGGGAAATATGACTTCTTTAAACGGAAGCTTAGTCGATTATTTTGATATGCCTCCTACAAATACGGACTATCAAGTAGTGGTAACAAACATAGCGGGAGGTTGTGCTGATTCTGCTACTGTACATGTTGATGCTTCAGGTTGTTTATTGCCTCTTCCTCAAATTTCAGATGTAACGTGCAATGGATATAATGATGGTAGTATTTGGTTGTCTGCTTTAGGTAGCGATGGTCCTAACTGGTCTATGGAGTTACTTAATATTTCAGGAAACTCTCTTTCTTCTGTTGCTAACGTTACTGATTCTACTTTATTTGACAGCTTAGTAGCTGGACAATACATTGTAAGGGTTACAGATACCCTTGGATTAGTTGCAGATTCTATTGTAACAATTGAAGAACCTAATCCTATGCTACTAACTGTTGGAAATGACACTATCGTTTGTATTGGTGGCGACGCTATTTTAAATGCTAGTATTACAGGGGGAAATGGAATTTCTTCTTATGTTTTTAATTGGGAAGGAACTACAGGAACTTCTTCTTCAGAAACGATACAACCTACAAGTAATGACACTTATGACGTATATGTATTAGACTCGCTTAATTGTTCATCTGACACCTTAAATATGACTGTTAGTTTATTTCCTCCTATTCTTGTTACAACAGATATTACAGATACGGTTTGCCCTGGTAATGTAGCTAATATTTCGTCAAGTGCCAACGGAGGTCACGGAGGAACTTACACCTATAATTGGTTTGATGAAAATGGAAGTACTGTTGGTTCAGGAGCTACAATAAATGTTACACCTACTGTCGCTGGTAGTACTTACTATGTCGAAGTAACAGATGATTGTCAAACTCCTATGGAGCGTGATAGTGTTATTGTATTTTGGTATAACTTTCCTGCTGTCAATTATACTTCCGATATTGACTCGGGTTGCTACCCTATAAAAATAGAATTTCAAAATTTAACCCCTGCAAATGAAATTGCTTCTCAAATTTGGAATTTTGGAGACGGTTCAAACACATCGGTTGCTACCGACCCTATTCACATATATGAAAATACAGGAATATATGACGTAACATTAACCGTTACTAGTCCAGAAGGTTGTATTAAAGACACTACGATTATTAATTATATCGAAGTTTACGATTATCCTACGGCTATGTTTAGTTTCTTTCCTAATCCAGCTAATATTTTTGAATCTACGGTTGCTTTCACAAATGAATCATCGGCTGATGCAACATCTTTCGAATGGTCTTTCAGTGACTCAACTCTATTAGGAACTTCTCTAATTGAAAATCCAAGTTTCGAATTTTCAAGCTTAGCTCCTGATGTTTACGATGTTCAATTAATTGTTACCAATGACGATTTATGCCAAGACACTATTCTTCAAGAAGTAATTGTAAATGGAGTATATACTTTCTATGTTCCTACTGCTTTTTCTCCTAATAACGATGGTATTAATGATTTCTTTTTACCAACTGGAGAAGGTATTGAGGACGTAGATTATAGCTTAATTATTTTTGATAGAAATGGAGGTGTAATATTTAACTCTTCTTCTCCTAATGAACAATGGGATGGAACTTCACTTGGTAGCCCTGTTCCTGCTAATATATATGTTTGGAAAATAAATACTAAAGACAGATTTACAGGTGAAGAACATGAATATTATGGAAATGTATCTTTAATTAGATAATTCAAACAAAATAATTCCTACCAAAAACATAAAAGCCGTCTAACTCTAAAATAGTTAGACGGCTTTTATGTTTTACTCAACTTTTAGATTCCTAAATCTAAATCACCAACTTCAGTACTTTCAATTAAATTAGTCCAATATTCAACAGTTTGAGCATTTTTTATATCAAAGCTACCTGACTCCTCTCTTCTAAGCAATGTTAAATGACCTCCTGAATTTAATGCTTTTCCGATATCATAAGCTAGAGAACGAATGTATGTACCTTTTGAACTTTTGATATAGAAATGAATTTCATCAGCTTCTTTTAGTTCAAGATTTAGTTCAAAAACAGTTATATTATTTGCTTTAAGTTTTAATTCCTCCCCTTTTCTTGCTGATAGATAAGCTCGTTTTCCATTTACTTTTTTTGCTGAAAATACAGGAGGAACTTGTTCTATTTCTCCTAAAAACTGAAGCTTGATTTCATCTATCAATTCTTGTGTAATATGCGACGTTGGAAAAGTTGCGTTTATTTCTGTTTCTAGATCGTAAGAAGGAGTGGTTGCTCCTAATTTTATAATACCTGTATATACTTTCTTATCGTTTATAAATGAGGTTATTTCTTTCGTTTTTTTCCCTGTGCAAATAACTAATAAACCAGTAGCTAAAGGATCTAACGTTCCTGCATGACCTACTTTAAACCTTTTTATATTGTATTTTTTCTTTAATGGGTATCGTAATTTATTAACAACATCAAATGAAGTCCAGCCCAATGGTTTGTCAACTAATAATATTTCCCCTTTTCTAAAATTATAGGTGTCTTTTTCCATAAATAAGTCTTAATTTCTATTTGTATGGTAATATTTTACGAGTTAATTCGACTTTATTTTATCGCCCAAGTAATGGCGAATACCCCTACCAAAATACAATACGCAGCAAAATAAATAAGTTTACTTTTCTTTACTATACTAATCATCCAAGTGCAAGCAAATAGACCTGTTAAGAATGCGGCTACAAAACCTATTCCCAGTGCCGTTGTATCTACATTTAATAATGAAAAGTCATCACTAATTAAATCTTTTGCTATTTTACCAAAAATAAGTGGGACAACCATTAAGAAAGAAAATCGAGCAGCTTTTTCCCTATCTACCCCCATTAGTACAGAAGTAGAAATGGTAGCTCCCGACCTAGAAATACCTGGTAAAATAGCTATAGCTTGAGAAACTCCTATTACAAATGCTCCAAAAAACGAAACATCTTTTGTGGTATTTTTCGCTTTATCGGCTAAGAATAATAACGCTCCTGTAAGTACTAACATAGAGCCAACCAATAGTATTTTTCCACTAAAAAAAGTTTCTATAATATCATCGAATAAAACCCCTACAATTGCAGCTGGAATCATTGAGATTATAATTTTTACTGAAAACTTAGCTTCTTCATTCCATTTAAAGCTCAACAAACCTTTAACTATTTTAATTAAATCTTTTCTAAAAATAACGACAGTACTCAAAG
>CAMZKF010000235.1 GCA_947311095.1 uncultured Flavobacteriales bacterium | reverse complement strand
CATTTGGAAAACGGAACAACGGTAGCAAATTTTTCGATTGCAACTACAGAGAGTTATAAAGATAGAAACTCTGGTGAAATTATTTCCAATACAGATTGGCACAACATTGTGGTTTGGAGAGGTTTAGCAGATGTAGTAGAAAAATACCTAAAGAAAGGAGATAAAGTTTATGTAGAAGGAAAACTAAGAACTAGGACTTGGCAGGATAAAGAAAATACGACTCGATACACAACAGAAGTAGTGGTAGATGATTTGGTTATGTTAGGCCGAAATGAAAACAACGCTCCTCAGCAACAACCGCAAGCCCCTGCTCCAACAACCGCTCCTACCCCTTCAATAGATGAAGAAGAGGACGACCTTCCTTTTTAATTAACTCCGTTTAATGATATTTTTAACGTATTTACAACCGTTGACAGGAGATGTTTTTTCTGTCATGATTTTGATGTTACTATTTATTGTAATGTCTGCTTTAATTTCAGGTTCAGAAGTGGCTTATTTTTCTATAACACACAAAGACAAAATAACTTTAGAGAAAGAAGGAAGCAAAAAAAGTAAGCAAATATTGACACTTTTAAACGAGCCTAAAAAATTATTAGCAACCATACTTATCGCTAATAATTTTATAAACGTAGCAATCGTTATGTTTTCTACTTTTGTAATGAATGCTTTGATTAATGAAGAAGCTATGTCTTCTACTTTAAAATTTATAATACAAGTAGTATTGGTTACTTTTATTATTCTGCTTTTGGGAGAGGTAATGCCCAAAGTATATGCGACGAAGTACAAAATAAAATTAGCTAAATTAATGGTCACACCTCTAACAATAGTCCAATTTATGGTTGGCGGGCTTAGTAATTTACTTGTGGCTAGTACTAACATTATTGATAAAAAAATAAAAAAGAAAAGAGAAAATATATCGGTAGATGACTTAGAATATGCTTTAGAATTAACTCATACAAATTCAGAAAACACTGAAGAACAAAAAATATTAGAAGGAATTGTAAAGTTTGGACAAACAGATGTCAAGCAAATTATGAAACCTCGAATAGATGTTCAAGCTATTGATGTAGAAATGTCTTATAAAGAAGTTTTAAAAACAATTGAGCAGGTTAAATACTCCAGAATCCCAGTGTTTAAAAACTCTTTTGATGAGATAAAAGGTATTTTATACATAAAAGATTTACTCCCTTATATTGATCAGTCGGATGATTTTGAATGGCAAAAACTAATTAGACCTGCTAAATTTGTTCCTGAGAATAAAAAGCTAGATGATTTACTAAAAGATTTTCAAGAACAAAAAAAGCACATAGCCATTGTAATTGACGAATACGGAGGTTCTTCGGGAATTGTAACACTAGAAGACATATTGGAAGAAATTGTTGGTGATATTACCGACGAATTTGATGAGGACGACATTGCTTACACAAAAATAAATGATAACACTTACTTATTTGAAGGAAAAACAGCTTTGATGGACGTTTACCGAATATTAGGAATTGACGGCGATGAGTTTGAAGAAGTAAAAGGAGAGTCAGACACAATAGCTGGATTTTGTATTGAACAAGCAGGAAAAATACTTTTGAAAAACGAAAAAATAAGTTTTAAGAATTACACATTCGTCATTGAAGCTGCCGATAAAAGAAAAATAAAAGAAGTTAAATTAATTATTGAGGACAAATAAGTTATTGACTTACAATGAAAAAATCTAAAGATATACTCTATTTTTTATTCTCAAGTATTACAACTGGAAGCTTTATTGTCTTTATCTTATTTTTAGTTTTTATAGCAAATATAAGAATCCCTATTCCCAAGGTAGGTATGAATATTTCTACTGCTAATTACACACGAGAAAAAATAGGAAAAGAACATTACAAAATAGGTAATAGTTGGCTACGAAAAAACGACTACGGCGTATGGGAAATGTACTTAGAGGGAACTCCATTTGAAAGAGGTTTAAAATACGGAATACTAGCAAAAGAAATAATAGAAAGTCAAGAAGCTAGTTTTGTAAATCAATTGAATGAATTAGTTCCAAATAATTTTTTTCAACATTTTTTACGGTTCACAATCGCTTGGATGAACCGAGATATGGATGAATATATCCCCAATGAAAACTTGGCTGAAATATATGGAATATCCAAATCTTTTTCAGACAAATACGATTACATAGGACCTAAATTTTACCGAATACTTTATTACCATGCTGCACACGACATCGGACACGCTTTAGCCGATTTAAGAATTGTAGGCTGTACTTCTTTTGCCACAAAAGGTCAATTCACTAAAAATGGCGAATTGATTATCGGACGTAATTTTGATTTTTATATGGGTGATGATTTTGCTAAAGATAAATTAATCCTTTTTGAAAAACCTGACAGAGGCTACCCTTTTAGTTCTTATGCTTGGGCTGGTTTTACAGGTGTTGTTTCAGGAATGAACGCAGAAGGATTAACCGTTACTTTAAACGCTGCAAAATCAGATGTCCCATTTGGAGCAAAAGAACCAATTTCGTTATTGGCTAGAGAAATTTTACAATACGCTAAAAATATAGAAGAGGCGATAAAAATTGCTAAGAATAAAAAAACTTTTGTAT
The DNA here is from genome assembly GCA_947311095.1 of uncultured Flavobacteriales bacterium. GTDB lineage: Bacteria > Bacteroidota > Bacteroidia > Flavobacteriales_D > Parvicellaceae > S010-51. The sequence goes on along the minus strand of CAMZKF010000235.1, from coordinate 14,031 downwards.
CCGAATCGCTTTTAATTGGTTCTGCAATAGACAACAAAGCTATTGTAATTGAAAAAACACCAACAAAAATAGCTGTTTTCGATAATCAATCCAATCAAATGGTATGTGCGAATCATTATCAAGCCGAATTATATAAAAAAGACGAAGCAAATATTTCCAATATAGAAATGAGTGATTCCAAATTTAGATTCAATCGCATGAATGAATTGATAGAAAACGAAAAACCTTTAGACATTTATACTGTCGCAAAAATACTAAGGGACAGAGGTGGAATAAAAAACAAGAATATAGGACTTGGAAACCCTCGCTCAATTAACCAATTAATTGCATATCACTCTATTATATTTAAACCAAAAGCTAGGCTCATGTGGATTTCTACCTACCCCTACCAATTGGGAGAATATATCTGCTACAACCTAAATGAAGTATTTAATAGTAACGGTAATTTTAACTACAACAACGAATTAACCATTCCTAAAGACATTTTTTTAAATACCAAAGAATACCAATCATTAGCCCTTTTTAGAAAACAAAAGGAATCAATTGTAAAATCTGTCGTGTTTGGAAAACAACTCAACCTTACTCAAAAAGAAATTGAAAACTTTATTAAATCCAACCCCGAAAGCTATGAGACCTATTTTAATTTAGCTCGATATTACGACTCTAAAAACAATAAGCCTAAAGCTTTAGAAATGTATAAAATAGCCATAGATAAAAATGTAGCTTCTAAAGCAGAAAGAATAGCCATAGAAAACGAAATAAAAAAGCTTCAAGTTTTTTTGACAAAATAAACATTCATGACAAATCATACTCAGCTTATCGAATTATTAAAATACCTGTCCACAAATTCGACTTATTACAAAAGATTATTTAACGAAAAACAAATCGACATTTCAATCATCAAAAACGAAGATGATTTAGCTCAATTACCTTTTACAACAAAAGATGATTTAGCTTTGAACAACGAAGACTTCCTTTGCGTTCCTAAAAATAAAATAGTTGATTACGTTTCTACATCTGGAACTTTAAGCAACCCTGTCTCTTTTTATCTAACAGCTCAAGATTTAGAACGATTGGGAAACAATGAAAAAGAATCTTTAAAACTCGCAGGAGGAACGGAAAATGATATTTTTCAAATGATGGTAACCATGGACAAGCAATTTATGGCGGGATTAGCTTACTACCTAGGGATAAGAAAATTAAATGCTGGAGCAGTTAGACAAGGACCTGGTTCTCCTCACAGTCAATTAGAAACTATCTTAAAATTTAAGTCAACTATTTTAATTGCAATCCCTTCTTTTATTATAAAATTAATCGATTATGCCAAATCAAAAAACATTGATTTGAATACCACAAGCGTGAAAACAATCGTGTGTATTGGAGAAGCAATTAGAGGGACTGATTTTAAATTAAACGAACTAGGAAAACGAATCACCAACCAATGGAATGTAAACCTACACTCTACCTATGCTTCGACTGAAATTGGAGCTGCATTTACCGAATGCAAAGAAGGAAAAGGAGGACACCTCAACCCTAATTTACTTATTTTAGAAGTTGTGGACAAAGAGGGCAATAAAGTTAAAGACGGAGAATTGGGAGAAGTTGTAGTTACAACTTTAGGAGTAGAAGGAATGCCTCTTTTGAGGTATAAAACAGGAGACCTTTGCCATATCTATTATTCTAAATGTAAATGTGGTCGAAGTACACCTCGCTTAGGTGCTGTTGTAGGTCGAAAACAACAAATGATAAAATACAAAGGAACAACTATATTCCCCCCTTCTATTTTTGATGTTCTAGCAAAAGAAAACGTTGATTTGTATCAAGTACAAGTAAAAAAAAATGACCTCGGAATAGACAATGTCACCGTTGTTCTTACTTCTAGATACAACACCGAACAGCGAATTAAAGCACTAAAATCTTCATTTAAAGCGTCTATTCGTGTCACCCCTTCTTTTGAATTTGTGGCTAAAAACGAACTTTTGAACCTTGTATTTTCTCAAGATAAACGAAAACCAGAAAAGATTAAATTTTTATAAAAACTACTCCTCGACTTTCATACGAGCGTTAGGAATTGCATTTTGATTTGAAAAATCCCCCTCTAAGAATTGATAGTAGCCTGTAATAGCTATCATTCCTGCATTGTCGGTGCAATAGTCAAACTTGGGAATAAATGTATTCCAAGCATGTTTTTCTCCTAATCTTTTCAATTCGGCTCTTAAACAACTATTAGCAGAAACTCCTCCTGCTATTGCTATTTGGTTTATATTTTCGGAAAAAGCCACTTTTTTTAATTTTTGAAATAAATAATTAACGATGTGTTTTTGATAAGAAGCACAAATATCTTCTAAATTATCTGTTATAAAATTATCGTCGGTTTTTAATCCTTTTTTTAAGAAATTCATGAACTGCGTTTTCAACCCACTAAAGCTATAGCTAAAACCTTCTGTTTTTGGATAAGTAAACGAAAACTTATCGGAATTTCCATTTTTAGCATATTCATCTATCAAGGGACCTCCAGGATAAGGTAACCCCAACAATTTTGCAGCCTTATCAAAAGCCTCTCCCGCAGCATCGTCAATTGTTTCGCCAAGCACTTCCATTTTTAAAGGAGCTAAAACTTTTACAATTTGAGTATGACCTCCAGATACAGTAAGGCATATAAAAGGAAATTTAGGAACTGTTTTTTCTTGCCCTTCCTCTTGTATAAAATGAGCCAATATATGACCTTTCATATGGTTAACTCCAATTAAAGGAATATTCAAACCTAAACTTAATGATTTAGCAAACGAAGTTCCAACCAATAAAGAGCCTAACAAACCAGGACCTTGAGTAAATGCTATTGCCGAAAGGTCTTTCAACTCGATTTTAGCATTTTTTAAAGCCAAGTCTATTACAGGAACGATATTCTGCTGATGTGCTCGAGAAGCTAACTCTGGCACAACACCTCCATATTTTTCATGAACTTCCTGACCTGCTGTTACGTTAGACAAAACCACCCCATTTTTAATTATTGATGCAGAAGTATCGTCACAACTTGATTCTATCCCAAGAATGATGTTATCTTTGTTCATTAAACCTATTTTTTTTTAATTCTTGTACAAAACTATTAAAAATATCTTAACCTTTATTAAAAGAATACTCGGATATACATTTGAGTTTATTTTTTTAATTCTTGTACTCTGCTCTTTTGCCATACAAGTTCCTCAATTTCAAGAAAAATTAGGAGAAGAAGCAACTTTTTTGTTAAGCAAAGAACTTAATGCTAAAATTACAGTAGATAAAATAAGAATAAACGGCTTACACTTTATAAAAATAGAAGGGTTATATTTAGAAGACCAACAAAAAGACACGCTTTTATACTCCCCTAGTTTTATAGGTAATATAAATAATTTTAGTCTTGAAAATAAAATTGTACTTGTCGATTTGTTAAAACTAGAAAACACGAGAATAAAACTTCAAAAATATAAAGGAGATTCTAGTTTAAATATTCAATTCTTAATCAATTATTTCAAAAAGAATGAAAAGAAAAAAAGTACATTTAAATTCCTATCTGAAGATATTAATTTAAACAATGTTCATTTTTCTTACAACGATTGGAATGCAGAAGAAAAAGAATACGGCATAGATTTTAAACATTTAGATTTAAAAAAATTAGATGGAGATATAAATAAATTTCAAAATCATGGAAATTCTACACGATTTACACTAAATCATTTAAGCTTAGAACAAAAATCTGGTTTTGTAGCTAATAATTTAAACGCTTTTGTTTTAATTAGTCCCAAAAAAATTGAAATAAAAAACCTAAACATTTTAACTCCTAAATCGGACTTGAATGCAAAAAATCTAACTTTTATTTATAGAGATTTCAAAGATTTTAGAGATTATGTCAATTCCGTTTACATGCTCGGCGATGTACAAGCATCTAAATTAAACATGACTGATTTATCTTATTTTGCTCCTGCTCTAAAAAAATGAGCCATACTGTAACTTTTAAAGGAAAAGTAAAAGGACCTGTAAACGAACTTTATGTCAATGATTTTTATTTTGGATTGTCTAAAAATACCTTTATAAATTGTAACGCCGAAATAAAAGGACTCCCCTACTTAGATGAAGTGTTATTTTACATTGACATCAAAGAAGCACAAACATACAGAGAAGATTTAAACCTTATCGATTTTAAAGCTTTAGGTATGAAAAAAGACTTTACAATACCTAAACAACTACAACATTTAGGGGTGGTAAATGCAACGGGAATATTAGATGGTTTTTACAATGATTTTAATGCGAATATCTCTATAAAATCAGACATTGGAGCTTTAAAAACCAATTTAACATGCGGAGTTAATAAAAAATCAAAGTTTTACTATAAAGGAAAAATCAAAACAACCTTACTAGAGATTGATAAAATTTCTGGTTCAAAAGACCTCGGCTTAGTTTCTTCAGATTTAGAGATAGACGGTGTAGGTTTTACATCAAAAGACGTTTCTTTAAAATTAAATGGTTCTATTCCTCTTTTTGAATATAAAGGATATAAATACAAAAACATTTCACTCAATGGAACAATAGAAAAAGCTTCTTTTTTAGGAGATTTAAAAGTTAGAGACAACAACATAGATTTGTCCTTTAATGGCGAAGTTGACATGAACCAAAACCCAATTAGTTTTAATTTTAATGCCGACTTGCAAACCGTACACCTCTCTGATTTAAATTTCGTTGAAGGCAGAGAGTCAGCTATGGTTTGCCTAAATATTGAAGCAAATGGATTTGGCAATAATTTAGATGATTTTTCGGGATTTATTCACCTCAACGATATTGCTTATTATGAAAATGAAAAAGATTATTATTTTGACTCTATTCTTTTCGAATCTCAAAGTAATACTCGTTATCACAGCATTAATGTATTTGCTCATTTTGCTGCATTAAGTATGGTTGGTAATTACAGTTTAGATTCATTGCCTCAAAGTTTATATGGCTTAGGTGCTAAAGTTTTACCTTCTGTTTTTTCAGAAAAAGAACAAATTGAAATCAAAAACCAACAATTTGATTTAGATTTAAAAGTGAATGACCTGTCAATGCTTACAACGTTGTTTTTCCCCGAATTAGAAGTTTCTAACCAAACAGAAATCAACTGTAAATTCAAAAGTAATCAAGACCTATTAAAGCTTTATTTATATTCAGACTACATCAATTACAAAGGAGTTCAATTTAAAGGAATAGAACTAGATACCACTCAAAAAATAAATGGATTTGATCCTTTTTATGTTTTTGATTTAAAAATAGACACTGTTATTCCTAACAAAAACCTTTCGATACAAAACATAGAAATACAAACAAAAGCCTATCAAGACAACGTCAGTTCTTCTATTTTTTGGAATGCCCCCGACTCTTCTTATTGGGGAGAAATAGCAATTGACGGGTACATTTTAAGCCCTACTAATTTTGAAGTTAATGTATTACCTTCTTCCTTTTATGGTGAAAAAATTGGCAAATGGAACATCTATCGAAATGCTGCTATATCAATTGACACAACGGCTATAAACATCGACAATTTAGTCGCCAATAATAAATTTCAGACCATCCGTTTGAATGGAAAAATATCAGAAAAGCCCATCGACCAACTTAATTTTGAACTGGGAAGTTTTGAATTAAGTAACATCAACCATTTAATAGGCAATCAAAACAAAAAAACTAAATTAGGAGGAGTTGTAAACCTTTCAGGATTTGTTTCAGACATTTGCAACGACACCTACTTTGATGCCTACTCTTGGATTAATGATTTTTCGGTTAGCGATGAGATAATTGGAGACGTAGAATTAAGTTCGAATTGGAATGCTGAACTTGAACGAATAGAACTCAACGGTAGTATTGAACGAAAAAACGGAACAAGAGATTTTGAAATATCAAAAGGCTATTACTATCCTAAAAAGGAATTAGACAATTTAGATTTAACGGTTAATTTCAAAAAAACAAATTTATTATTCGTAAACTTATTTTTACCTAAAGCTTTAAAAGATTTAAGGGGAAATGTGCTAGGGGAAGTCAAAGTATTGGGAGAAGTTAAAGCTCCAAAACTAAAAGGAGATTTATACCTCGATAGTGCACAAATAACAATAGACATGCTAAACACAACCTACTACACACATGGAAAAGTAAAAATAGAAGAAGATTTAATTGGTTTAGAAGCTTTACCTATAACAGACAAATACGGTAGTAAAGCGACATTAGTTGGCTCGTTTATTCATTCAAACTTTAGAGATTATAGTTATGACTTTTACGCTTTTTTTGAAAAACCTTTTTTAGTTATGAATACTAATTACAGTCAAAATCCGCTCTATTATGGCGACGCTTTTGCTACTGGAGATGTTTCTATCGGTTATGAAAACATTTTAGAAATTAATGTCAATGCAAAATCAGAAAAAGGAACAAATATAATTATACCGCTTTACGGATCAAAAGAAGTAGAGCTAGAAGATTTTATCACTTTTGTAAATAAAGACAGCACCACGCAGCAACATAAAGTCAATTTAGATGGTATAAATCTAAACCTTAGTTTAGACATTACCGAAGATGCCGAAATACAACTAGTATTTGATGAAGTCGTTGGCGATGCTATAAAAGGAATTGGAAAAGGACATATAGACATGTACATTGATCCTTTTTACGATTTTTATATGTTTGGAAACTATACAATAACCGACGGAAGTTATCTTTTCACCCTAAGAGATTTTATCAATAAAAAATTTAAAATAAAAAAAGGAGGAACACTTAGTTGGTATGGAAATCCTTATGATGCAGACATCAATTTAACAGCAGTTTACCCTCTAAAAGCTAGTTTATACGATATAATGCCTGAAAGCGAGAGAAACTTATACAAACAAAAAGTAAATGTTAATTGCGAAATGAACCTTACCAACAGCCTATTTAACCCTAATATCGACTTCAACATTAATTTACCTAGAAGCGATGAAAATGCTAAAAGTGCCTTAACAAATCTAGTAAGTACTCCCACAGAAATGAATCGACAAGTTTTCTCTTTATTAATCCTTCATAAATTCTTACCTAGAGTTGATGCAGCAGGAACAGGTAACGGAATAGTTGGAGCTACAACAAGTGAAATGCTATCGAATCAGTTGAGTAATATGCTGTCTAATTTTTCTGACGATTTTGACATTGGTTTTAATTACCGCCCAGGCGATGACATTAGTAATAAAGAAGTTGCTTTAGCTCTTTCTACACAATTATTAAATGACAAATTAAGAATATCGACAAATCTAGGCGTATCGAGTGGCGTAAACGGCTCTAGTTCCAATACTTCTACTAGTAACTTCATCGGAGATGTTGATATTCAGTATCAATTAAATGACAAAGGAAACTTAAAAGTTCATGCGTTTAACCGTTCCAACGAATTTGACCCTACAACTACTAGTAACGCTAAGAACACACAAGGAGTCGGTTTGTTTTATCAAGAAAACTTCAATACATTTAGAGAACTTTATTGTAAACTTCTAAATATTTTAAAGAAAAAAACAAAGAAAGTTAAATGTGAAGAAGATTAAATACTTTCTTACATTGAAAACTAATAGTTCTTCGAAGGCAGTCCATTTCGATTTATAAGGCAACCATTCATTTTTAACTTCGTCAATACACTACAAAACACTACTATTATGAAATTTATCACACTTCTTACATTAATTTTAATTAGTACTACCCTGCTTGGTCAATATTCAAAAAAGCCATTTGAAAGAAAAGTTTTTATAGAAAACAAAGGACAGTTTAACAAAGTCTTACCTAAAGAATACCAAGACTTTGAGTATTGCATAGACAATGGAACTCAGATACTATTTAAAAACAATGAACTAATCTATCATTTTGTGGATGACCACCAAAAAGAATGGATGGAAGAAGAAAAGAGAGAGAGTGAACGAGAAAACTTTAAAACAGAGGAAGAAGAGGAAAAAGAACGAGAGCGATTTAAACCCACCCATCAATACATTAAAATGCAATGGATAGGAGCTAATCCAAATGCAAAAATTGAAGTTTTAGGATTGGAAGAAGCGAAATATGGCTATGGTGTAGATTGGGAAGACACAAAAAAAGGACATACGATTTTTTGTAATGGTTATAAAAAATTATATATCCGAAACTTATATCAAGGAATTGATGCTGAATATATTTTTGACTCAAGTAATAAAATAAAATATAATTTGATTGTTTCTAATATGGGTAATATTAATGATATTAAATTTAAGTATAAAGGAGGGGATATAGAACTAAAGAGTCAACAGTTGTCGATTCAAACGTTAAGCGGAAAAATAATTGAATACGCTCCTGTATCTTATTTAACAAAAACGAAACAAAAAATAAAATCAAAATTCGGAGTAAATATACAAAATGAAATCTCTTTTGTGTTTGATGATAATATATCTTTAAAAAACATAACCATTGACCCTTTAATTGCGGTACCTGGATTAGGAGGGCAAACAGCAGTCGATAATGGAATAGATCAATGGGGAAATCATTATGTCTCAAGCGCATCTTTTCAATTAGAAAAATACGACCCTAGCGGAGTCATGCAGTTTTCAGTTACGACAGCAAACGGATATTATGGCGACATGCTAACCAGTTCAACGGGAACATGTTATTTCAATGCTGTCATCGGGACAAATAGCATAGCTTACGATGCTAACGGAAACTTTCTTTGGAGTAGTGGAGGAATTGCTGAATGTTGGCGTTTTGTACTGAACGAATGTTACGGTCAAGTTTATTCTTTAACAGGCAAAAGACATAGCGTAAGTGGATTTGCAACAATCGATGCTAATACAGGAGCTTTACTAAATTATAACGGAGGAGGAAGCTGCTGTTACGACCCCCACTCTGGTGTTGTTGATGATAATGGAGATGTTTACACCGTAGCATCTAATCCTGCAACTATTCACAGATGGAGTCCTACAAATATATCTTTAGCAACCTACCCTTCTCCTATCCCATTTGGATACGCTAGCGGATATGCTGGATTTCAAGGTTATAACGGCATGGCTAAATTAGGAGATTTCTTATTTTTACACAATGGAGCTACAATTGCTAAGGTTAATAAACTTACAGGAGCTTTAGTTGGTCAGAAAGCCGTTCCAAATGGATCAAAAGGAGGCTGTGGAGGTATTTACGTTACGGCTTGTGGCTATTTAGTTATCGGCTCGACAGACGGAGTCTATTTATTTGACAATAATTTTAATCAAATAGATTTTAGAGCGACTAATGGAGCTGTTTATGACTTGCAATTCAATGAATTAAACCAAAACTTTGCTGTATGTGGTCCTGGTCACGTAAGTGAAGTCAGTTTTAATATTCCTCCTTGTATTTTTGAAACTAACCCTGTAATTGTACCTTCGTGTAATGGAACATCAACAGGAAGTATTAAGTTAAATTTAGGAGGAGGTGTTCCTAGCTACACCTATGTTTGGTCTGGAAATGGATTAGTTGCCAATACAGATAGTGTTGGAGATTTAGCCCCGGGAACTTATAAATGTGTTTATTCTGATAATAATTGCCCAATACCTACCGTAGATTCGGTAGAAATTTCGGTAGGAGTACAAACTGTAACTGCTCTATTTTCAGCCCCTTCGGTTTGTCTTGGAGAAACAACAGAATTTGAAAACTTGAGCACAACAACGGTAGGTAGCGTAACTAACGTTGAATGGGATTTTAACGACGGAAATACATCTTTACTTTCTAGCCCTTCAAACATTTATGCTTTCGACGGTGATTATGAAGTCAAATTAGTCATTACTGCAACCAATGAATGTAAAGACTCCGTTGATACCAAAACGGTAACGGTATCTCCTCTTCCAATAGCCGATTTTACATCGACTCAAGAGTGCAACTATACCCCTGTTCAATTCACATCTACATCATCGGTAACTTCTGGCACTATTGACGCTTGGGAATGGGCATTTAATGACAACGTTTATGGCAATACAGAAAATCCACTTCATTTATTTCCTGAAGAACAATTTCCTTTTCTATCTACTTACGACGTTCACTTAAAAGTTACAAGTTCTGAAGGTTGTATTGACGATACTATTATTTCCTACACCCCTTATCCAACACCTAAAGCTAGTTTTACAAAAGAAGATGCGTGCATTAACACTCCAATTCAATTCCATAGCCAATCTGAAGTGGTTTCACCAAGTACACTTAACTCTGCTATTTTTAATTTTGGAGACGGTTCAGCGCTTACTAACGCAGACAATCCTATATACAGTTATCCAACAGCAGGAAACTACGACATTACTGTAATTTCAACATCGAACAATGGCTGTGTTGACGATACTACTATTACATTAACAATTTATCCAGAACCTATTTCAAACTTCACCTATACAACCGTTTGTGAAAATCAACCTTCAACTATTTTCAACAATCAATCAACCATAACTAGTGGAACAATTACAGGTTCAGAATGGAATTTTGGAGACGAAACGTCAAGTCTGCCCAATCCTTCTCATGCATTTGATCAAGCTGGTATTTTTAATGTAACATTAACCTCTACTTCGGATTTTAATTGCACCAATGAAATCACTTTACCCGTAACCGTTTTAGCTGCTCCCGACTCTAAATTTTCGGTTGACTCTCCCGAAGGCTGTGACGAACTTTGCATTCAATTTACAAATCAATCGGAAGCAAATGCAACTTCAATTGTTAATCAAATATGGCAATTTAGTAACGGAGACACACTTCTTAATGAATCCCCTCTCGTTTGTTTTAGAAATTTAAGTCACACCGATGATAAAAGCTTTGATGTAACCTTAATAACAACTAATGACTTAGGATGTTCTGACACCTTAAATCTTGAAGAGTACATTACGGTTTTTCACAACCCTATTGCGAACTTTACCCCATCGAGAGAAGAAGAAAATATGTACGAAGCTGAATTTAAAATGACAAATAATTCAATCGGAAGTAGCTATTATGTTTGGGACTTTGGAGACAATGCAAACAGCAACGAGATTGAGCCACTTCACGTTTATACAGATACAGGTACGTATGAAATAACCCTTGTCGCTTTTACAATTAACAATTGTATAGACACCGTAAAAAACACCATAAAAGTAACCCCTGTTATAAGTGTATTTATACCCAATACTTTCACACCAAACAATGATGGAGTAAACGATATATTTATCTTTAAAAATTATGGAATAGTAGCCGAAGGATTTGAGTTTTATATTTTTGACAGATGGGGAACAAAACTATTTTACACTACTGACCTTGCCAAAGGTTGGGACGGGACTTACAAAGGAGAACTCTCAAAGCAAGATGTTTATGTCTATAAATTAATTTGCATCGATTCTTTTGGAGAAAGCCATGAATACAACGGGCATGTAAGCCTAATAAAATAAAACTATACGAAATATTTAATACTAACTTTTATTGTCATTTTTAACCTTAATTTAAATCTGACTGCTCAATGTACTCCTGCCACAGGAACAGCAGTTGTAACAGAACCTGGTTGTAATGGAAATGACGGCCAAATAGAAATTACAGCATCAGGAGGAACAGCTCCCTACACTTATGGAATAGGAGGTTGGACTACTCAATCTAGTAATATATTTACAGGTTTATCAGCAGGAACTTATAATATAAGAATAGTGACAGCTGACAATTGCGAGACTTGGATAAATAATGTTGTGGTCAGTTATACGCCAATGGAATTTTCTACATCAATAGCTAATCAAACCTGCTTTGATTATGTAGCAGGATCAATAAAAATAATTCCTACGAGAGGAGTAGCGCCATACACCTTTAGCAGTGACGGAGGAGCTACTTATAATAACCTCGACTTTTTTCAAGGGCTAGATGTTGGAACTTATACCTATAAGGTAAAAGATGCTAATGGTTGCATTGAAGATGCTGTCTTTAACATAACTAAATCACATATCGATCCCTCAGTAACTACCACTCCTGTTGAATGCTCAGGAATTATGGGAACAGCCTCCGTTACCTTTGGCGGTCCTGACAATTATACCTTCTCAATTGACAATAACTCAAGCATACAATCTGGAAGTGGATTTTATACTTACACTCAATTAAACCCTGGTAATTATCAAATTCAATGTAGCGACATCAATGGATGTAATGAAAGTTTTGACTTTGTAGTTGGAGATGAAAACATAAGTTCTACTTTAACAAACGTTATACACGAAACATGCAATGAAGCCAACGGAAGTTTAACAATGAGTACAACAAACGGAGTAGGTCCTTACCAATATAGCATTGACGAAGGATTAACCTTTGGTAGTTCTGACACTTTTACAGGTCTTGAAGAAGATGTATATACAATAAAAGTTATTGACAGTAGAGGTTGCGAATCTTCTAACACGATTACACTAACCAATACCGGAGGCGTAAGTGGAACGATCAATGAAGACACAACAATATGTAATGGAGCTACGGTAAACTTAAATGTTGATGCTACGGGTTCATCTCTAACATACACGTGGAACAACAACCTATCAAATTCTCCGAATCACACGGTAACTCCAAGTACAGACAATACCTATTCAGTTGATGTAACAGACAACTACAATTGTTTAATTACATTAAACACTACAATAACGGTAAATGATTATCCTAATTTAATAGTATCACCAACACTCATCGATATTTGTAACGGAGACTCTATTCCTCTTTTGGTTACTGGAGCAAATAAATATTTATGGAGCAATGGTGACACAACTATTAACACTGTTCTACATACTCCATATAGTCAAGATTCCATTGTTGCTTACGGCTTTAACGGTGTTTGTATGCGTTCAATTTCAATCCCCGTTACAGTTCACGAAATAGACGCTTCCATTACTGATACACAACATATTTGCATTGGCAACTCAACAACATTATATGTAAACAATACAACTCCTGTAATATTTAATTGGGTCAATCTATCGAATACAACATCTTCTCTTACCGTAAGTCCAACGTTGGAAACAAATTACGAGGTCGTTTTAACCGACTCTTATGGATGTAAAGACACCTTACATACAACCGTGTTTGTAGATGAAGCCGTAAACTTAGAAGTCACTCCCTCTAGTATTGAAGTTTGTGATACAGAAGAATATACATTAGAAGCTTCTGGTGCAACTAATTACAATTGGAATAACGGACAAACTACAGCTCTAATTACTGAAATAGCTTCAGTAAACGAAACGGTTTCTGTACTTGGAATCAATGGAGAATGCAGCCAAAGTATAGACGTACCTATTACCGTACTTCCAAAACCTAATATCAATATATTTGCCAGTTCAACCTCTATAAACACAGGAGAATCAATACAATTTGGAGTAAACACATCAAACGCATCAACTTACACATGGAACTTTGGAGATGGAACAACGTCAAACTTTAGCTTACCTAACCACAATTTTATGTTTGAAGGAGCATATAATGTTATTTTAACTGGTAATGTTGGTATTTGCGAAAACTCTGACACTCTCCTTGTATATGTAGGTACGGTAGGAGTAGAACAAAACGAGAAGTTAGCCGTATCGGTATATCCAAATCCAGTGGTTGATTACCTTTATATAGAGAGTGAATCAAACCAAAATATAGATATAGATATTACAAATTTAAATGGTGAAATAATTCAATCTACTACGGTAAACAAAGATAAAGTTAAACTATCGCTATCCAATCTTAAAAGCGGAATCTATTTAATCGCTATTCATTCGGATAATAAAACAGTGATTAAAAAGATATTCAAACAGTAATCTTATTTGAATTTAGGGTTCAACACAGCAACCAACTCTATTGAGTTTCGCTAAAAACTAAGATTCTTGATAATAAGTCTTAGTTCTTTAGCGATTCCTTTTTTAATGTGCGTCTAACCAATTATCTGCCACGCCAATTTCAACGGTTAAAGGAACATCAAATTTCAAAGCATTTTCCATACATTCTGTTACTATTTTTTCAACCTGTTCTTGCTCTGGTTTGTACAAATCAAGAATCAATTCATCGTGAACTTGTAACAACAAT
>CAMZKF010000234.1 GCA_947311095.1 uncultured Flavobacteriales bacterium | reverse complement strand
CTTGTAGGGTCATCTTGCCACTGAGGAACATCAAAAAATTCCCAATCGTATTTTATTTGTTCTGTAACATTTCCATTTACCGTACAATTAGGGCGTAACTGCACCCTCAATTCTCCATAAAAAGTTTCATCTGGAAAAATAATACTATCATTTGTTAAATCGGGGCCAAAATAACTACCGGTATTAAAGACTAAACTATCTGGTGTTGAAAGTGAAGCGTCTGGTGTTATATCGTACCAACCGCTACCTCCTGAATGGCTTGTCCCAAAAGTAGAACTACTACTAGAAGCTCCTGTCTGTTTTTGGATATAAAATCTGGCATTATCAAAAGTATAAGCTCCTGGTAATTTAACATTCAAAAATTCAGGGTGTGAAAAATACCTATACTCATTTGGAAAACGATTGCTCCCAGGACCAGAAAACCCAGGACCTATACTCATATAGTAAGCTTGATATAGCGTGACTAAATCACACGATTTTACATTGTAAGAATTCCAACCAGCTGAATAATGGTTATAACCGTACAACTGAATATTCTTGTTTAAAGTAGGACACCCAAATTGGTCATTTACATCAGTAGGATTTTGGATTGTAGCGGCATAAAAATCACTTGTCGCTTGTATCGATGCTACATTCCAAGCGTTATTGGTCGTTGCTACAAATCGGGAAGTAACAAAGATGGAATCGTTATCACTTAAATGAAAGTTGAGCGGTAATACATTATCATAAACTAAATTTAAATAATCAATTTCCTGCTTAAAAGTTCGATCAGCTCCTGTTGTAACAAAAGAAATTGGAGCTAAGGCAGTAGAAGTATGATAAGTACCTGTTGATGCATCATAAATTTTCAAAATTCTATTTCCTTGAGGTGTTAAATAATTTCCACCTGAAGATAAAGTGGTTACAGCATATACATAAGGCCAAGTAGCATCGGTAGGATTACTCACATTTCCTCCATATACTATTTCTAAAGTGTCTCCATACACCAATCTATCTCTTCTTATAGTGTTAAAATCTAACGCTCCTGCCCCATCAGGAACTCCATTATTATCATTATCTACTAATCCATAATTAATACGCTCTACTTTGTATTTATTAAATTGTATTCCAGGGCACAATGTACCACATACAATATTTATATTAGTACTTTTACAACCTGTCATTAACTCGCATGTATTCCCCATATCTGGAGTGTAGTAAGTTTCTATTGTAATCGGATAACTACCTGAAGAACACCCCGCACAACTCATTGCTACATCGAAATCAATTGTCGTACTAGACAGCCAAGGCGTAGGCAAAGCATCAAAAAAGAAATCGATGGTATCGGCATTGGCTATACTGTTGATAGGTGTAAAAACAGCTCCATCGCTCGGTCTATTTAACCTAAAGTTAGACAACGAGACACAAGATGTCGGTAAAATAACTCTGTATCTAAATTGATCATTAGATACATTTCTAGGTATAAATACATCTGCGGTTTGATTTATAAAGCTAAAACCGCCAACATCTCCATTAAACATCGTACCTGGAGATTGGTCTAAAATCATATTTTGAGTATAATACAAAACTCTAGAACCTGATGTTCTTACTATATTATAGGGTTGGCTACAAGCATTTTGATAATCTGTTGTATATCTCCAATGGAGATTATGTAATCTACCCGTACAACCTTTATTATCAATACAAATAAAATAGCTCCACTCTAAGGTAACTGTATCTCCAGGTGCTACTGAATCAGCAATCCATTTGGTTGCACCTATCGATTCGTTTGGCAAGCAGGTTCCATAACTATATGATCGGTGAATAGAATTTTGCAATGTTTTAGGTCGAATGGTACTATTGTATTTAAACACCATAGACGAAGTATCTAGTGCATGTCCATAACCTCCCCAGTTGTTTCCTGCTTCTAAAAAAGTTTTAATATTATAAGCTGTACCCGTTCCGTCGTTTATATAAGTTAATTTAGATTTGAATTGACTTCCATCATCAAAACAACCACTGTACGTAAAGTTTGTAGCAGGGTAAGAGTTAGGATTGGTACTACCTGTGTTAGCGTTTCCCAATTAATTATTCCATTTAATTACTCTTAAATTTGGAATCTCTCCTGGAAAAACAACATTGGCTCCATCGGTTAACTCTTGACAAACAGAACCATTACACCCCCAATAATATTTAAAGTTCGATGCAGTCCCTACGCATGCCGTAATATTTACGGTTTCACAAATAATGATTGTTTCTCCCGGATCAAAAATATTATCATTGTTTCCAATTGCTGTAAAATCAGCACCAGTAAGTACAATTAACTCCGTTAGTCCACTTGTAGAAATAGTCCCTACATCAACAGAAGTAATAGAAATACCTGCTCCATGTGTGTCTTCCAACGAAAAAGTAGCTAATCCTCCTGAACCTCCATT
Organism: uncultured Flavobacteriales bacterium; assembly: GCA_947311095.1. GTDB lineage: Bacteria > Bacteroidota > Bacteroidia > Flavobacteriales_D > Parvicellaceae > S010-51. Next base: position 3,067 of record CAMZKF010000234.1, on the reverse strand, counting down.
AATAATAGAAATACAACGTTGAAAAGTTTCTCCAACAGTTCCATTGTGACTTTGTTCTGTTATGCCCGTAATTGATAAATTGGGAATTGAAGCTCCATAAGGTTGAGAAGAATGAGTTAAGTTACAATTTATGGTGTTTCCAATATTGGTCAAATCGGCAAGTATGGTTACTTCATTTTTCACTACACCTCCCGCATCTAAAAACGTTTGTAATTCACAAGTTGCATCAATTGCTATAGAAAACGATAAAGTATTATTATTAGAAGTAGATTCTCCAATATCTGCTAAAGAAAACTGTGGTTGATTTAGGTTTGTAATATTTGTTTCCGTAGCATTGGTAGAAGAGCCACTTATATAATTTATACCAGTAGGCAATGCTATTGTTAACGCCATATTACTCATGTAAAATGGCGATACATTTTCCATATTAACGGTAAAAGTAGCTTGATTTAGACAAGGGGTAATACTACTATTATTGACGGTAAAATTGCCTGTGGAGGAATTAATTAAAACGGCGTTACATTGTCCGTAATAATTAACTGAAATAAAAACTAATAAACTAATCAGGGTCGCTTTGAGTATATTATTCATATTATTTATATTATTAAACGAATACTTTTTGTATTGGTTGCTTTTTTTTGTAATGTATTTTCACATAAATCTGTCTTAATGACTTTTATAACAGGTAAATAACGACAAAATAACAGTATTATACAAATTTAGATGTTAACAATTTGACATTTTGTCTATAAAAACGATTTTGATTTGTCTTTGACTATTTTTTTTCGAATCACAAAAAGATATAAAAATGGATTTCAATAAATTTACAACTAAATCTCAGCAAGCAATCTCAGAGGCGAGACAAATTGCGGTTAATAATAAAAATCAACAAATAGAAAATGGTCATATTTTAAAGGCTCTTTTTCAAGTTGATGAAAATATATTGCCTCATATTTTAAAAAAATCAGGTGTTAATATTTCGGTACTAAATCAAGCATTGGATAGTATTATAGCGTCTTATCCTAAAGTAACAGGAGGGCAAGAACAACTTTCAAGAAATGCTCAAAAATCGCTAGATAATGCTGTCGCTTTAGCTAAAAAAATGAATGATGATTTCGTTTCTTTGGAACACTTACTTTATGGTATATTAGAAAGTGAAGGAAGTACGCCTCAATTGTTAAAAGACAATGGGGTGAATGCAAAAGATTTGGATCAAATCATTGCTGAACTTCGAAATGGAGAACGGGTAACTTCTCAAAGTCAAGAAGATACTTATAATTCATTAAATAAATATGCTATAAATTTAAATGAGCGTGTACGAAGTGGGAAATTAGACCCTGTAATAGGTAGAGATGAAGAAATACGAAGAGTATTACAAATTCTTACCAGAAGAACCAAAAACAACCCAATATTGGTTGGAGAGCCAGGAGTTGGTAAAACAGCTATTGCAGAAGGTTTAGCTCATCGTTTGGTAAATGGTGATGTCCCTGAAAACTTGAAAGGAAAAACGATTTACTCTTTAGACATGGGAGCTTTAATTGCAGGAGCTAAATACAAAGGAGAGTTTGAAGAACGATTAAAAGCCGTTATCAAAGAAGTAAAAAGTGCTGATGGAGAAATTATTCTTTTCATTGATGAAATTCACACCCTTGTAGGTGCAGGAGGAGGTCAAGGCGCAATGGATGCTGCCAATATTTTGAAACCAGCTTTGGCAAGAGGAGAATTACGTTCGATTGGAGCAACTACTTTAGATGAATATCAAAAATATTTTGAGAAAGATAAAGCTTTAGAAAGACGTTTTCAGAAGGTAATGATTGACGAACCGAGTACCGAAGATGCGATTAGTATTTTGAGAGGGATAAAAGAAAAATACGAAAACCATCACAAAGTACAAATAAAGGATAGTGCTATTATAGCTGCAGTAGAACTTTCTCAACGGTATATTACCAATCGTTTTTTACCAGATAAAGCTATTGATTTGATTGATGAAGCGGCTTCTAAATTGCGAATGGAGATTAATTCTAAGCCTGAAGAATTAGATGAAATTGAGCGAAAAATAATGCAATTAGAAATTGAAAGAGAAGCTATAAAACGAGAAAAAGACGAGAAAAAGTTAGCTTTATTGAGTGAAGAACTTTCGGAATTGAACGAACGTAGAGATAGTTTCTTAGCAAAATGGAAAAATGAGAAAGCTGTTGTTGATAAAATTCAAAATGCGAAAGAAGAAATTGAAAATTTAAAGCTTGAAGCAGAACAAGCGGAACGTTCGGGAGACTTTAGTCGTGTTGCCGAAATTAGATACAGTTTGTTAAAACAATTAGATCAAGAGGTTGAAGCGGCAAAACAAGAGTTGGCAGAGTTACAAGCTAATTCTAAGATGATAAAAGAAGAGGTCGATGCTGAAGAAATTGCTGATGTGATTTCTCGTTGGACAGGTATTCCTGTTAGCAAGATGATAGAGAGTGAACGTGTTAAATTACTTCTATTAGAAGATGAATTAACTAAAAGAGTAGTTGGTCAAAAAGAAGCTATTGAAGCCGTTGCCGATGCCGTAAGAAGAAGCCGAGCTGGGTTGCAAGATTCTAATAAACCTATCGGTTCTTTCATATTTTTAGGTACAACAGGAGTTGGAAAAACGGAGTTAGCCAAAGCTTTGAGTGAATATTTATTTGCCGATGAAAATGCTATGACTCGAATAGACATGAGTGAATATCAAGAACGTCACGCTGTTTCTAGATTGGTTGGAGCACCTCCTGGATATGTTGGATATGACGAAGGTGGTCAATTGACTGAAGCTGTTAGACGAAAACCTTACTCGGTTGTGCTGTTAGACGAAATTGAAAAAGCGCACCCTGATGTATTTAACATCTTATTGCAAGTGTTAGATGATGGACGTTTAACGGATAACAAAGGTCGTTTGGTTGATTTTAAGAACACGATTATTATCATGACTTCTAATATTGGAGCAAATGTTATTCAAGATAACTTTGAAGGTTTTGAAGATAAATCAGAGAATGAACAACAGGAAATTATTGAAACTACCAAAAATAATGTTTTTGAGGTATTG
>CAMZKF010000233.1 GCA_947311095.1 uncultured Flavobacteriales bacterium | reverse complement strand
GGACAGCTTGTTTAAACGCCTTAATAAAATAGTTCGAAAAACCTATATTATAACTAATAAAAAGACTTCTACTTTATTGCATTGTAATAACTTAGAAATTTTTAGAAAAAAAACCATCAATGTATGAAAACATATTTTATCATACCGACACTTCTGTTTTTGATGGTTTCGTGCAAAACCTACTTTGAAAAAAGTATGCAAACACGTGACGCTATTGTCACTTACCAATATCAAACAGCATTGAATGATGTTGCAGGCAATAAATTTCTGAAGAAAAAAAGAAATTCACTACTCTATCACTTAGAATTGGGGCGTTTGTTTCACCTGAACAGAAATTATTCTGAAAGCAACAAACATTTTAATTATGCCGATGATTTAATGGAAAGCTATCAAAGTTCATTGGGAGATTTTGCGATTAGTGTAATTGCCAATTCTAACTCAAAAAAATATAGAGCCGAACCGTTTGAAAAAATTCTAATTCACTATTACAAAGCTTTAAATTATTCTTACTTAAACCAAACAGAAGATGCATTGGTGGAAGCACGAAGAATGAATTTAAAAGAAATGCAATTGGGTGAAAATGGAAAAAAGAAATATCGAAACGACCCATTTGGACATTTGTTAATGGGGCAAATTTATGAACGAGCAAAAGATTATGACAATGCTTTTATTGCGTACAGAAATGCCACTGAAGCTTTTAATGACGAGGGAAGTAAACTAGGAGTTGAAATACCTTATCAATTAAAAATAGACTTGTTAAGGTCTGCTTATTTGAGTAATAGAGGTGGTGAATTAGAACACTATGAAAATGAATTTGGTTTTAAGTATAAACATTCTAAATCTGAATTTGGAGAGGTAATTCTTTATTGGGAAAATGGATTAGCCCCCTATAAAGTTGAAAAGCAATATGTATTTACACTTGTAGGAGGAGCTGGAAATTTTTATTTCACCGATCAAAACAACAGCATGCAAATACCTTTTGCTGGGAACATTAATAACCCCAGTGATTTAGCGGGATTAGCAGGACTAAGAGTTGCCCTTCCCGATTACAGAGAAGTTCCAAAATATTATATCTCAAACTCTTCTATAACGGTTAATAATCAACCTATAAGAAATCGCTTAGAAGCGTCTGAAAATATAGATATTCTTGCTGAAAAAACATTGAAAGAACGATTTGTAAAAGACTTAACTACGCATTTAACAAAACTAGCCCTTAATAAAATAGCTCAAATGGCATTGCAAAGTGATTCGACACAAGAAATGCAAGCTCTTGGTATGATTGTTGGAGCTGCTGGTTTTATTAGTGAGAAAGCAGATACAAGAAATTGGCAATCTTTACCAAGTATGTTAAACTATACACGAGTACCACTTACAAAAAAAGGAACGAATGCAATTGAATTAACATTAATTAATCATTTAAACCAAAAAGAAAAAATAATAGTTCCTGTTGAAAGTAATGGGAATCAATTACAAATTAGAAATATATTTACACCTGGAAAAGTTCCAACGGGAATTGAACTAGGGAAAATACAAGCTGATACAATAACCATTAAAACATAAACGCTATGAAAACTTTAATAATAACCGCTTTAATATCTCTCCCTTTATTTTTCTCTGCTCAAACAACAGAAAGAGAATCGATTGATAATCATCAAGTAAGAAAAGGTTTTTACGGAAACTTAAATATAAACTCCATTTCTCCGTTTGACGAAACCTACAATTTTGGATTAGGAGGAGGAATGCATTTTTCAGAAAACTTCCATATTGGGTTGACTTATTTGGGAGGAAAAGGAGAAACAGGAAGGGTGGTAAGCGATTCGCTATTGGCTATCAACGAGAATAAATTAGCAGGAGTAAAATACAAGGCTTTTGGAATTGAATTGGGATATGAAATTCCAATTGATAAACATTTTAGCATTATGCCGTATTTTAATCAATCAACAATAAAATACAAATATACCGAGCTTCCTGGTGTAGCTAGAGCAAAAACAGAAGATGCTTTTTTAAACACTTTAATAGGAGCTAAATTCTTTTTTGTTGCCAATGAAAATATTAGACTAGGGCTAAACCTTAGTTATGGAATGGCTAATGGGGTAAATTTATATAAAACTAAATCGGCTGATCTCACAGGATTAAATGCTGGAATTACATTGCAATACAATCATTTTTTACCTAAATGGTAAACCTAGACTCAAAATAGGATTATATCCATTGAATTAATAAAAAAACGCTTAGCTCTAAAATGAGGTAAGCGTTTTTTGTTTTTATAAGCTTTGATAACATCAAACTTTCTATCTTTGTAAAAGAAAATAAGAAACAAAATGGCAAAATTTGGAAAACAAGAAAAATCAGAAAAAATAAAACTAGAAAAAGGAGCATATAAAAGGGCTTTTAGGGTTTTTAAATTCATGAAGCCATATCAAGGTATTTTTATTGTAGGTATTCTATTTTTAATTTTATCGAGCATTACGACCATGGGATTTCCATATTTAATTGGAGAACTGTTTGGAACAAAAAACCCTTCTGAAATAAGCAATTCAGATTGGAAAAACTTTGACGATACCAACGTCATTATGTTATTCTTATTAGGTATATTTATTGCCAATGCCTTTTTTAGCTTTTTTAGAATTTATATTTTCAGTATTGTTACTGAAAACACCTTGCGAGATGTAAGAAATAAAGCCTTTGATAAATTAATTCATTCTCCAATATCGTTTTTTGATAAAAATAAAGTAGGTGAACTAACCAGTAGAATAGCAACAGACACCAACTTGCTACAAGAAATGCTGATGACCACCTTGGCTGAATTTATAAGGCAATGGCTCACCATTATATTATCGGTTATTGTAATTGCTTATACCTCTCCTCGACTGTCGATTATTATGCTATCAATTGTTCCGATTGTACTCGTATTAGTTATTATTTTTGGAAAACGAATAAAAAAAATATCGAAAAATGCTCAAGACTCTGCTGCAGAATCGAACAATATATTGGGCGAAGCTTTGATGGGGATAAAAAATGTAAAGGCTTTTGCTAACGAAGCATTTGAATTAATGAGGTATAAAAAATCGACCGAACAGATTAAAAACTTATCAATTAGAGGGGCGGTTTGGCGAGGTTTATTTGCGGCTTTCATCATTCTCGGGCTATTTGGTTCTATAAGTGTTGTCATTTGGCAAGGTATGATTATGGTTCATTCAGGAGAATTGCAAATGGACGAATTTATTCGGTTTATATTTTTCACCGTGTTTTTAGGAGCTTCTTTTGGAGGCGTGGGAACAATGATGGGAACGATTCAAAAATCGATAGGAGCAACTGAAAGACTAATGGATATAGTCAATCAAGAAACAGAAAAAAACATTAAAAACACAGAATATAGCAATCTAAAAGGAGAAGTAACCTTTGAAAACGTTTCTTTTCATTATGAAACCAGAGCAAACGTAGAAGTACTAAAAAACTTGAATTTAGAAGTAAAACCTGGTCAAAGTATCGCTATTGTGGGGGCATCAGGAGCTGGAAAATCGACAATAGCTTCTCTTTTACTTCGTTTTTACGAACCTACTGGCGGCACTATTCTATTTGACGGAATAAATGCGAAACAATTTAATTTGCAAACCTTACGCTCCAACATGGCAATAGTACCACAAGAAGTAATTTTATTTGGAGGCTCAATTAAGGATAATATAGCTTATGGTAATGTAGAAGCTTCCGATTCTGAGATACTTGAAGCGGCTAGAAATGCCAATGCTTTTAATTTCATTAATGCTTTCCCTGAAGGTTTTGACACTTTGGTTGGGGACAGAGGAATACAATTGTCGGGAGGTCAAAAACAAAGAATTGCTATTGCTAGAGCGGTATTGAAAAATCCTAAAATATTAATTTTAGACGAAGCTACTAGTGCTTTGGATTCTGAATCGGAAAAACTAGTGCAAGAAGCTCTTGACCGTTTAATGCAAGGTCGAACTACATTTGTAATAGCACACCGCTTATCTACCATAAAAAAAGCAGACAAAATAATAGTTATAGAAGAAGGAAAATTAATAGAATCAGGTACTCACGACGAACTCATAAAAACAGGAGGTGTTTACGCTAACTTATCTGCCATTCAATTTGGATAATATGAAGACTACCAAAACTTTAATCGTTATTGTAGGTCCTACTGCTATTGGAAAAACAAACCTTTCTGTCGATTTAGCAAAAAAATATGATTGCGAAATAATTTCGGCAGATAGTAGGCAATTTTTTAAAGAAATGTCGATAGGAACTGCCAAACCCACATTGGAAGAAATGGACGGTGTAGTGCATCATTTTGTAGATTTTATTTCAATAAAAGAACGCTATACTGCTGGTCAATTTGAAAAAGATGTTCTAAAAAAACTGGATTCTATTTTTAAAAAAAACAACCTTGCCATAATGGTAGGAGGCTCAGGACTATACGTCAATGCGGTATGTAACGGCATAGATGAAATACCTTCTGATTTAGACGTTAGAAATAAACTAAATGAAGAATTAAAAGACAACGGGTTAGATCCTCTTCAAGAAGAACTCTCTAAAGTAGATGCCGAAATATGGAAAACAATAAATCAAAAAAACCCACAACGAATAATTAGAGCTTTGGAAGTTTTTAGAATAACAGGAAAACCTTATTCGAGTTTTAGAAAGCAAAAACCTAAGCAAAGAAATTTTAATTTAATAAAAATAGGATTAAATACTGACCGTGAAATTGTTTACAACAGAATAAACAAAAGGGTAGATTTAATGCTTGAAAATGGACTTCTTAAAGAAGTTGAATCCTTAATAAAGTATAAAGATTTAAATGCTTTAAACACCGTTGGATACAAAGAATTTTTTAAGTACTTTGACAACGAATTAACCCTTGAAGAAGCTACAGAATTGCTAAAGAAAAACACAAGAAACTTTGCTAAAAGGCAATTGACTTGGTTTAGAAAAGATGTAAATACAGCTTGGTTTGAACCAAAAGACACTAGAGAAATTAGTGCTTATTTGAAAGAAAAACTATAAGTCCCTACCTCTTTTGTACCGTTTAGAACAATTTTAAAAACTAAAAAAAACAATGATTTTTAACACCGATAATTTAGTATTCGATATTAAAAGATATCCTACCAGCAAAAATAATTCTTTGAAACCATGGAATGCGTCAGACGAATTGGCTATTAATTATTTAAACGAAAATAGTAATCTAAATAGTAAAATAACAATTGCTAATGACAGTTTTGGCTTTTTGTCAACTTGCTTGTCTAATCACACACTAAACGTTATTGTGAACAATAAAACACAAGAAGAATCTATCGTTAAAAACTTAGCAGAAAACAAAATTAAAGAAACAAATATAACTCTTGTCAAACCATTAGAAGACATAAGTACCGAAGTTGATTTTGGATTGCTTAAAATTCCAAAAGGGTTGGATTTATTTGAACTTTACTTAAATCAAATACATAAAAATATAAGTTCAGACGGAACAGTTATTTGCTCCTTTATGACGAAATACTTTACCCCGCAAATTATAAAAATAGCGGCTTACTATTTTGAAGATATAATACAATCCAAAGCTTTAAAAAAAGCTAGAATATTAATTTTAAAAAAGAAAAAAGAAATTATAGAAAAAGAATTGATTCACTCAATTGTCTATCGAGATAAAATTGCCAAACAATATTACGGCGTTTTTTCTTCCAACAATATCGATTATGCAACACAATTTCTTATTGATGCTTTTAAAATTGATTCAACTGAAAAAACAATCTTAGATTTAGCCTCTGGAAATGGTATATTAGCTCAAGTAGTTTTAGAACAAGCTCCTGAATCTAACGTTCATCTAGTTGATGATTCTTACTTAGCCATCGCCTCTTCAAAACTGAATTTGAAAGGTACTAATTCCAATTTTCATCAAGCTTATAATTTAGATTCTTTCCAAGATGATTTTTTTAATTTAGTAATTTCTAACCCCCCATTTCACTTTGAATACGAAACAAATATAAGTGTTCCTTTGGGAATGTTTTCTCAGGTAGCTCGATGCATAAAACCTACGGGGCGTTTTTTAATGGTTGCCAACCGACATCTCTCTTACAAAAAACATTTAGAAAACCGTTTTAACAGTGTAGAAATAATTGCTGAAAATTCAAAATTTATGGTTTACGAATGTTTTGAACCTATAAAAAAATAACTTAAATTTGAATTATGAATAAAAAAATAGATGTCAAGCGAATTTCAATCGTTATTATTTTTAGTCTTTTAATGATTTTGTGGCTGTTTAAAGCTCCAATAAAGTCTTATTTTAAAGCTAAAAAGAAAAAAAAGACCACTACTTTTTGGAATATAAAAGAGCAAAAAGCTAAGCATTTCGATAGATTTCAAACCGTTTAAAGATAGAGAATATAAGTATTCTAAAAATAAAATCGTTTATTGTTTTATAAATCTAAATGCTATTTGTTAAGTCTTAATATAAAAATTATAATGACTTAATTTATGCTACTTTCTCAATATTGAGAAGGAGTTGTTACGGAAGGTGTGGAGTAAAATCTTAAACAATAGGTTTAGATGGGTAATTTGAATAAACAACAATACTACTGATTTTAAAAATAAAAAACTGCATTTGAAAACAGAATTTAAAGCAAGATACAAAGAACATCCTTGTGAAACTTAACAGCTCACTAATAAAAAATGCTCACGCCTTTTGAAATGAGAGTTTTCCATTTAAACTATTTCATGAAAAATTAATTTTTATCATTAGTTCATTTTTAAATTGATACTATAAAAAACATTGTGTATTTTTGTGTAATTTAATATACGAAAACAAAATGGCAGATAAAAAACATTACGATATAGCAATTATTGGAGGAGGAATAGTTGGAGCAGGTACATTTTATAAAATGCAAGAAGCTTACCCCAATTTATCAATTTTACTGTTAGAAAAAGAACCTAAATTAGCCCATCATCAAACAGGGAATAATTCAGGTGTAATACACTCGGGATTATACTATGCTCCAGGCTCTAAAAAAGCTAAAAACTGTGTAAATGGAAGACACGAAATAGTAGAATTTGGTCAAAAACACAACATAGCTCACGATGTTTGTGGAAAAGTAGTGGTAGCAACAAAAGAAAGTGAACTGCCAGTAATGGATAAGATTTTTAAAAATGGTATAGCGAATAATACCGAAGGTATAGAAATGATTTCGGCAGAACAGGTAAAAGAGATAGAGCCTCATGTAGAAGGAATTGGAGGTATTTGGGTGCCTTGTACTGGGATTATTGATTATAAAGGAGCTACTCAAAAAATGGTAGAAGTAGCTTTAGGTATTCAATCTGAAAGTAAACTATCCTTAAACACGGAAGCTAAAGAGATTATTCACCATGAAGGATATTCTGAAATAGTAACAAATAAAGGCAGTTTTTCTGCTAAAAAATTAATTTTTTGTGGAGGTTTACAAGCTGATAGGTTAGCTAAAAAAGACGGTATTAAATTAAAAGAAAAAGTCGTCGGTTTTAGGGGGGATTATTACGAATTAACCGAAGAAGCCAAACATAAAGTTAAGAATTTAATTTATCCTGTTCCAAATCCTGACTTTCCTTTTTTAGGAGTCCATTTCACAAGAATGACAGATGGAGAAATTGAATGTGGTCCAAATGCTGTTTTCTCTTTTAAAAGAGAAGGATATGGAAAAACAGATTTTAGCTTAAAAGATACTGCAAGTGCGCTATCTTATGGTGGAACTTGGAAAATGTTTTTCAACAATATGAGCTTTGGTATTAACGAATACAGAAGAGCTTTTTCTAAAAATTTATTCTTAAAAACCTTACAAGGCTTAATACCTTCGCTAACAATGGACGACATAAAACCTGGTAGGTCAGGAGTTAGAGCCTTACTTTTGAGTGAAGATGGAGACACTAGAGATGATTTTAAAATAGAGTATGGAGACAATAGTATTCATGTTTTAAATGCTCCTTCTCCTGCGGCTACAGCAGCGTTGGCTATTGGTGGAGATGTTTTGGAAATGGCTAAAAAACATTTTAATTTGTAAGGATTTAACTCCATTTAAGTCTTTATTAGTATGAAAATAATATTAATCCTTTTCCTTTTGACAATTAGTCTATTTGGTTACACTCAAAACAATACAAAAATGAAAAATGAAGAAGTCGCTATTTTTGGTGCTGGTTGTTTTTGGTGCGTTGAAGCTGTTTTTTCGGAGCTAAAAGGAGTTAAAAGCGTAACACCTGGATATACAGGAGGAACAACCAAAAATCCAACTTATAAAGAAATTTGCACAGGAACAACCAATCATGCCGAAGTCGCTAAAATTGTTTTTGATTCCACGGTTATTTCTTTTGATGAATTGTTGGAAGTTTTTTGGAAAACACACGACCCTACGACTTTAAATCAACAAGGAGCAGACAAAGGATCTCAATATCGTTCTGCCATTTTCTATACTTCAGAAACACAAAGAGAAAAAGCCTATAATTATAAAACCAAATTAAATAATTCTAAAGCTTGGGATAATCCTATTGTAACCGAAGTCACGAAACTCACTACATTTTATCCCGCAGAAAATTATCACAATGATTATTATAAGAACAATCCAAACCAAGGGTATTGTCGAATGGTTATTCAGCCGAAATTAGAGAAATTTAGGAAGGTATTTGACGATAAGTTAAAATAATTTTCTTTTGCTAATTCATGGTAAAAAACTAATAAAATTTTCATAATACTAATTTCAAGAACCAACTGAAAAGAGCTTTTAACCCAACTTGACTCATATAAATACAGATTCCTTTTATACAGTGGGATTTGGAGGGTGTGATTTATAATTCGGGTAACACGGATTTTAATTTATTAAAAGGAACAG
>CAMZKF010000232.1 GCA_947311095.1 uncultured Flavobacteriales bacterium | reverse complement strand
ATTTACATATTTCTCCTTAAATTCTGACATTGTATTCGCTCTTTTTAAACAAATATACTGAAACCGATTAGTATTTCGGTTTTTTAAATGATGTTAATTTGATAAATGCATATGTTTAAACCTAAATGCAAAATTTACCTCCTCTTACAATATCTTTTCTTAAGTTAGTATATTCCAACATTATTTGATTTACGATTTCTTTTGCTGGTTTTATTTTAGAAATCCTTCCTGCTACCTGTCCTATTTCCAATTCCCCCTCTATTAAATCTCCTTCAAACATTCCTTTTTTGGCTCTTCCTTTTCCCAATAATTCTTTTAAATCATTGGCACTACCTCCTTTCAAGTAAATTTCTTCTACTTTATTATAAAAATCATTTTTTAGCAATCTTACGGGAGTCAATTCTTTTAATGTCAACTGCGTATCTCCTTCTACGGCCTTTACAATTTTATTCTTAAAATTAATATGAGCAGAAGCTTCTTCACTAGCCACAAAACGAGATCCAATTTGAACAGCATCGGCTCCCAATGTCAAAGCAGCCATTAAACCTCTTCCGTCGGCAATTCCTCCAGCTGCAATCAATGGAATTTTAACAGCATCTCTCACCATCGGAATTAAAACAAGTGTAGTTGTTTCATCTTTCCCATTGTGACCTCCAGCCTCAAAACCTTCTGCCACTACGGCATCAACTCCTGCTTGTTCTGCTTTCAATGCAAATTTCACACTAGACACAACGTGCACAATTACTATTCCGTTCTTTTTTAATTTCTCAGTCCATATTTTAGGATTTCCAGCCGATGTAAAAACAATGGGAACTTTTAGTTCTATAATAGTCTCTATATGTTTATCTATATCGGGGTAAAGTAATGGTAAATTCACAGCAAATGGTTTATTTGTAGCTTCCTTACACTTTTCTATATGTGTTCTCAAGACTTCTGGATACATCGATCCTGAACCTATAATTCCTAAACCTCCTGCATTAGAAACTGCACTCGCTAATTCCCAACCGCTACACCAAATCATACCTCCTTGTACAATTGGATATTTTATATTAAATAATGATGTAATTTTATTCATTCTTTTTTAATTTATCCCAAATGAATAATGAAATGCGATATTAAAAAACAGAATTTATTTGTTGCTTAGACCATGAAAATAAAATTAGAATACCTTAGCTATTGCTATTTTATTTAAAGTAGTATAAGTGTTAATAAAACTATTTGTAAATTGTATTTCATTATTTAATGGATATTAAAACTCCAAAAATACGTTTTTTTTTACAAGCAATTGATATTATATATCTAAACATTGAAATGTAGCTAACAAATAGCCTAAAATTAAAATCTATAAACAAAAAAAAGCCCACTAAATAAACAGTGAGCTTTTTTTTAAAATATAAAATCATTATAAATTCCAAACATCATGTTCGATTAAGAACATTTCTTTCTTTATACGTTCAGACTCTAACAAAGCATCTACTCCATCGTAAGGTTGTGCGATAATTCTATCAAACACATTACTTTCTTTATGTATGTATGAAGAAAATCTTCTTTTCCAAAACAAATCATCAAATGACATTCTCATAGCATCGTTCTTCCCATTGTAAACAAAAAAGTTTTGGAAAGTATAACGACATTCTGGAAAATAAAGCCAAAATAAATTTTTAAGTCCTTTTACATCTCCACTTGGATCATAATCGTAAACCAATGGCGAAAGCCCTATAATACGGACATCCATAACAGAACGTTGCTTATCAAAAAACCAATCCTCTTTTAGTTCGTAACGTACAATATCTCTTGAGTAATATTCTTCGACAACCGTTTTTAATTTTGGATCTCCCAATTCATCATAGATAACTTCATCGTTTTCATCCATTTCTTCCACTTCTGTTTCAGAACCAAAAAAGCTCATGAGTATCTTTTGAAATTCAGGATCTTGAGCATTACCATTGGCTGGTTTTACAGGATACTTAAACTGATCGTCTTGTTCACTTCCTTTAAGATCATAAATTGTCATCGCTCCTTCCTTCAAAACACCATAGCGAATTACATCCCAAAGCGAACGTCTATCAGACAAAGGTTCTAACGGAAAAAACAAAGGATGATTCATTTTCTCTCTTAAATCTATTGTTCTCCATACTCGCTTTGACCAAAGCACATCAGCTTCACGCAATGACGGATACTGAATAACTCGTTTAGTTGGAATATGTTCTTGTACATAAACTCCATCTAAAACATTTGACTCTACGGTAACACCCGAACTAGGTAATACTTGTTGAGCATAACTACTTTGTATTGCGAACAAAAATAAAGTAGTAGAAATTTTAATACAATTTTTTAACATAATTCCGATTTTTTTAATTATATAACTTTAAATACTAAAGAACCTATTTTCTTAGGTTTCCCACTCGGTCCTTGCGCTACAATATCAGTTATAATTATTTTAGAACTTTTCCCTAAACGTTTAATATAAGCTTTCATTTCTCCTGTTAACTTATTACCTTTAGATCTCATATCAAAACTTTTTCCATTTTTAGAACCAGACATTTTGAAACCTGTAACCGTATATTTAACATCTAAAGGACTGTCACCTATCAATGCTTTTACAATAGAAGAGTTAGCCGCTTTCGCTTTTTTAATCGTAGGTTTATCAAAAGTTTGACCTGCAAAATAAGGTTTAGGTGACGGCAAATTAAATATTCTAAATTCTTTAGAAACTATTTTAACCGATGCCCCCTCTGCATCTTTAGCTGTAATATTCAATGATGCTTTTTTAGCACTACCCGAAACTCTAGCAATATAACCGTCTCCTTTTTTAGAAATTTTACATCCAGAACAAGAAACATTTACCGTTGAAGGATCGTATCCAGAGGCAGATACCTCTATTTTATTGTCCCAACCTCTATACAATACGTTCATTTCACTGTTAGCAATTGCACCATTTGGAGCACCTACGCTGTACTTAAATTTCCAAGGTTTCCATTTCTTTACCCCTTTTTCTTTCACTGCTATAGAACCTACTACTGTATGCTCTCCTACACTACCTCCAAGCGCCAATGGACGACCAGCTTTACCATGGTATTCTTTCTTTCCTGTTTCTGACTTAGTTGTATCATCTATCCAATAACGTAACTCCATTCTTTCAGTAGAGTCATAAGCAGCAATCATTACTTTTAAATCTAAAGAATCACCTTGGTTTATGTAAGCTGTACTAGAAAAAGCCAATGGTTCAATTTTATTAAATTTAAATGCCTCAACAGAAGCTCTACCTGTAATAATATCAATAGCAATTGACTCAGCCATTCTCACATCATTTTTCAAAGAAGTGAAAATTGTAGCAGCTGCAACAATAACAGCGTGATCAAATTGGTACGAAATCCAAGAATATTCGTCATGATGATTGTGCACAATTTCAGGTGGTGTTAACAATTGCATAATTCTTTTTATTTGCGTTCTATCCTCTTCATGCACTGTTTTTAAAGCCTCTTCTAAAGAAGTATCAAATTCATGATCATCATGAGAAGAATGTGGACGATGCACTCCAGAAGGGTCAAAAGAATATGTCTTTTTACCTTCGGTTCTTTTAGCCGCTAAAACAACCAATTCATCTCTATAATCAAACAAAGCTTGACGAATAGAATCCCCAGCTTCATTTGGAGACTTTGTATCTTCTGTTTGAAGAAACATGTGTCCAGGTGTATCATAATCATCCTTTTTAGTTAAGGTATCCATTTTCATCAATTTATAATTACCGTCATCATCAACAGTATAAAAAGGATTGGGCATAACTGGATCCGATTCAAGAATCATATCTGATGCTTTCTTAACATAAAAATTAGCTGTTTTTTGAGCTATTTTTCTAATTTCAATTGCATTTTGTTGAATCGCTACAATAAGCTTTTTTTCATCGCCTTTAGCAGCAGCTAACTGCCCATCTAAATTGGCTAATAAACCATCTGTATTTCCAGTAATCAAAGTTGCTGAATCTTCAAATTTTTGATTAATTGTAATAAACGCACTAAGAATAGACTTAGATACATTCATTGCTAATAAGGCCATAAGTACAAGGTACATAAGACCAATAAGTTTCTGTCTAGGGGTTTCTTTTCCTCCTCCCATAATTTTAAGTTTTTAATAGGTTAATATTTCTAAATTGATTTCTTGAATTAATAACAATCCAGCTTGATATTAAGCTCTATTTCCACCACTCATAGCAGATAACATATTTCCGTAAACAGCGTTCAATTCTGTTAAGTTTTTACTTAACTCAGCCATAGTCTCTTTATATTTCTTCGTATCATCTAAAGAAGAATGTAAATTGGTCATCAATTCGTTGATACCTCCATACATTTTCTCAGTAGTTTCTAAATGTTCAGAAGCTCCTTTCAATTGCATTTCATATACATTGTTCAAAGCAGAAAGGTTACCAGAAACTTTTTGCATTGCTTCACCAAAGTTAGCTCCTTCCGATTGAGTATCAACTAATCCCATAAGAGACGCAGCTGCATTCTCATAAGCATCGGATAATTTTCCAACTCTAGAAGATGCTGATTTTATATTACCTACAAACTCTTCCGTTGCAGCTGAAGCATCTCCAATAGCCCCAAGTCCACTTGCCGTAGCACTTAAATTTCTTAAACCTTCTCCTAAAGATTCTATTAATTCTGGTTCAATTTTAGCGTCAACTAACATATTATCTAATTGTTCAACAACTGATCCATTATTTTTTTCTTCAATAGCTTCCATTTCTTCCTCCTCTGCTTCCGGTAACGCATGTTCTCCATCTGCATGTCCTAAAGCTAATTCTGGATAAACCAATGTCCAATCAGGATCCTCGTGTAAAGGTTCAAATGCAGATAATATAAATATTCCTGCTTCTACCAATAATCCAATTGTAAGCATTGGACCGGGTAAGTGAAGAATTTTAAACAGCGCTCCTACAATTACGATGGCCCCACCCCAACCGTAAACGAATTTCATTATTGTCTTAAACTTTCTACTTTCGAAAATACTACTTCCACTCATTGTTCCTTGTTTTTATTTATTTATTTGACTTTTATATTAAATATAATTCTTAGTTCATCAAGAATTACATATCTCCTTCTTTATTTGCGCCTCCTCTACCTAAGTAAGAGATTACGTTTCTAAATCCGATATAAGATTTAGCGGTATCTTGGTATTCATAAGATCTAGATCCCGTCTGTAAGAAATAACCTATATCTTTCCAAGACCCCCCTCTAATTACTTTTCTTTTCATAGATGGAGGATCGTGATCTAAAGCGTGATATTTATATTCTGGATTTAAATCATGTGAATATTCGTAAACAGACTCATCAAAAGCGGTAGAACACCATTCTGAAACATTTCCAGCCATACAATACAAACCGTAATCATTTGGGTGGTATCCGTCGGTTCTAACTGTATGGAAACCTCCGTCTTCCATATACCTTCCTCTCATTGGTTTAAAGTTACCTAAGAAACACCCACTTGCATTTCTAATGTAAGGACCTCCCCAAGGGTAAGGACTTCCGTCTAAACCTCCTCTTGCAGCATATTCCCATTCTGCTTCTGTTGGTAATCTAAAGTCTTGTATATAAGACTCCCAATTTGCTGATCTATAATTATTCATTAATTGCGTTCTCCATACACCAAAAGCATTCGCTTGTTGCCATGTAACTCCTACAACAGGATAACCATCGTAAGCAGGATGCCAAAAATACATATTTGTTTGAGGCTCGTTGTAACTGTATGTAAAATCTCGAACCCAACATAAAGTATCTGGATAAACATTTATGATTTCATGAATGATAAATCTAGAACGATCTTCGTGTCCTCTAATAGCATTGTTTTGACCTTTACTATTTCTATACCCCAAATCTAAATCTTGACCTCTCTTAATTCCTGGCTCATAAGGAAATGGCATATCAGGATTATTCATATCATTACGATGAGACTCACTACTTTCAGCTTCCAAATTAGATAGTTTTTCAACCTTAGGTCTTCCTTTTACTGCTGCTTCTTGTAAATCAATCCAATAATATTCGAACTTTAATTTTTTTGTATCTATTTCTAAACGATTATAAAACCGCTCGTTTTCAGGTAAAAACATTTCTGCTAAAAGTGGAAAATCTGTATTGCCTTGATATTTTTCAAAATCAACATTTTCTCTCCAATTCAAGTTCCAATCTTCAGGGTCTTTCTCTTCCAACTCATCATCGTAAGTAGGGACTAACCATCTTACCT
>CAMZKF010000231.1 GCA_947311095.1 uncultured Flavobacteriales bacterium | reverse complement strand
CTTATAGGTCTAGCTTCTCCTGTTGAAAATGGAGGAAAGTTATAATGTAAAATAAAGTCTTCTTCTTTTTGAATCAAAGGACTATCTTTACGTTGAACATCTAATTTACTACCTAAAGTAAGCGTCATTAAAGCTTGAGTTTCACCTCTTTGGAATAAAGCAGAACCGTGTGGGCTTGGTAAGAAACCTGCTTCAGACCAAATGTGTCTAATTTCATTCATTTTACGACCATCTAAACGAATTTTTTCGTCTAGCATACATCTTCTAACACCATCTTTTTGAGCTGCTTTAAAATATTTACCAATTAGGTAAGCGTTTTCTTTCGCTTCTTCTTCTGTAATAGATTCAAGATATTCTGTTTTTACAGCTCCAAATAATTCAGCTCTTTTTGCTTTGTCATTAATACCTTGTTTGGCAATGTCGTAACATTTTTGAAAAGCAAATTCCTGTATTTTTTTAGCTAAATCTTCGTCTTTTTTCTCGTGATTGTATTCTCTTTTTACTAATGATTTTTTTACTTCTGCTGCTAATTCATTAATAATGTTACATTGCGTAATAATAGCTTTATGAGCTTCTTTTATAGCCTCTAGCATTTCAGCTTCAGAAACTTCATTCATTTCTCCTTCAACCATTACAATACTATCTAAAGTACCTGCAATCATCATGTCTAAATCAGAACCTTTTAATTCTTCAAATGTAGGGTTAATCATATATTCACCATTCTTACGAGCTATTCTTACTTCAGAAACAGGTCCGTTAAATGGAATGTCAGAAACTGCAATTGCAGCAGCGGCAGCAAAACAGTTATATTGATCAGGCATGTGTTGTTTGTCTGAAGACATTAGTTGAACCATTACTTGAGTGTCCGAGTGGTAGTCGCTTGGGAATAAAGGTCTTAAAGCTCTATCTACAAGCCTCATTGTTAAGATTTCTTCATCTGACGGACGAGCTTCTCTTTTCAAAAAACCTCCAGGAAAACGTCCTGTTGAAGCAAACTTCTCTCTGTAATCGACAGTCAATGGAAGAAAATCCATATCTTCTTTAGCATCTTTGTTAGATACCGCAGTTGCTAATAGCATGGTGTCTCCAACTCTTACTACAACAGCTCCGTCGGCTTGCTTTGCTAATTTTCCTGTTTCGATGGTAATCTCCTTTCCGTTACCTAAATCGAATTTTTTTGTTACTATATTCATTGTTTATTTATTGAAATAAAAAGCCGAATTGCTTTTTATAAATGTTTACTAATTAGTTATAAAAAAAGGACTAGAGTACTAATGTACAAAAGTCCTTTTTTATTTTTGTTGAATTATTCACAGATAAAATTATCTACGTAATCCTAATTTCTTCACAATCGCTCTATAACGATTAATGTCTTTTTTCTTTAAGTAGTCTAAGTGATTTCTTCTTTTTCCTACTAAAGCAATTAAAGATTTTTGAGTTACAAAATCTTTTTTGTTTTTCTTTAAATGTTCTGTTAAATGAGCAATTCTAAAAGTAAACATAGCTACTTGAGCTTCTGAACTTCCTGTGTTTGTCTCTGTTCCTCCAAATTCTTTAAAGAATTCTCTCTTTTTTTCTTGTGATAAATACATCTTGCAATACTATTTTAGTGATTGTTATGTTGAAAACCATTTTGATTTCCGGATGCAAAGATATAAATAAATATCTTATTTCCTATTTTTTTATTTCTAGATTTCTCTAAAAACCTATACTGAATTATATTAGTTTGGTTATAGTTGTTTGTTTTTAACTTTAATTAAGTTGTTTCAATGTTTTGATTGTTAGTGTCCTATGTGTTTTTTTTTTTTTTAGCGCTTAATTTTTTGGGTTTAATCCATAGCAATTGGGAATTTAATCGTTATTGTAGTTCCGATATTTTCTTTTGAGTCAATGAAAAAATCTCCATGGTGCAGAGCTATGATTTTTTTAGTTAACGATAATCCTATTCCCGAACCTTTTACAGAAATTGTATTACTGGCTCTAAAAAAAGGTTCTGTAATTTTACTGATATCTTTTTTAGGAATGCCTATTCCATAATCTTTAATATTTAAAATGATGTGCTTTCCTTTTTGAACAGTTTCTAGTTCTACAGTTTGATTGTTAGAAAACTTACAAGCATTATCTAATAAGTTTGTTATTGCTGTCTTGAGTAAGTCTCGATTTCCTTTTATAACAATATTTTGAGTTAAGATTTTGGTTTTTAATAAGCGATTGTTAGGGTTTATAAAATTATAAGATGCGATTAATTGATTGAAAAAGGTGTGGAAATTTATTTTTGTAAATGAAATTGAAAATTCATCAGCACTAACTTTTGAAAGTTGAAGTAGGTTATTGACAGTTAGATTTAATCTTTCAGATTCGGTTAAAATAATATTGAAAGAAGCTAAGTATTCTTTGGAAGACCTTTCTTTACTTGCTGCTATTTCAGCTTCACCCATTATAGCTGTCAATGGATTTTTTATTTCATGAGAAGCATTGGTTATAAATAGTTTTTGAGCTTCAAATGATTTTTCTAATCGGTCTAGTAAGTTATTGAAAGCAAGAGCCATTTGACCTAATTCGTCTTTAGGGTTTATAACTTTGAGTCTTTCGTGAAGGTTGTTGGCACTTATTTTATTTGCTAATTCAATTTTCTTAGAAATAGGAGATAAAGTTTGTCTTGTTATAAAAATAAATAAAATAAATAAAAAAGGAATACCTAAATTAATGAGTAATATTATACGACTCATTAAAAAGGCGAGATAATCTTGTCCTTGTTCATTGTAGGCTGTAACTATTATTAAGAATTTTTTGTGATTAACGTTAAATATTTTACTAGCTCCTTGTCTATTATTTTCAATAAAAACTAAATTAGATTCGTGTATGAGTTGTTCAATAAGTTGTTTTGAATACTTCGTATTGAATTTTGGTTGGGTAGTTTTAGAAAGCTCTACAACTTCTTCTTTTTCTTTATTTAAGGTATGAGAAAATTGGGTTTTAATTTTAATAAATTCTTCTTTGGAGAAGGATTGTTTCTCTAAAAAAAAATTCTCAGTTATGTCAACTCTTTTTTTTAACCTTTCAGAAAAGTCGTACTCAATATGGTTTTTGGATATAATATAGACACTAACGCCAAAAATAATAAGTACAAAACTAGATATAATTGAAAATATTAAAGCTATTTTAGTGCTAATGGTCATTTTACATCTTTTATTACATATCCCATACCTATAACGGTTTCTATTATTTTTGAATCAAAAGGTTTTTCTATTTTTTTTCTTAAATAATTAATATATACATCAATTATATTTGTACCTAAATCAAAATTAACTTCCCAAACATTTTCTAATATATCAATCCGAGATAATACTCTGTTTTTATTTTGTAATAAATATTCGAGTAGTCTAAATTCTTGAGAAGTTAAGGTGATTTTTATTCCATTTCTAAAAACTTCTTTAGATTTTAAATTCATTTTTAAATCCTCAATAGTTAAAATTTCTTCTTGGTTGTCTCTTGGTTTATT
Organism: uncultured Flavobacteriales bacterium; assembly: GCA_947311095.1. GTDB lineage: Bacteria > Bacteroidota > Bacteroidia > Flavobacteriales_D > Parvicellaceae > S010-51. Next base: position 673 of record CAMZKF010000231.1, on the reverse strand, counting down.
TCTTCTTTTTAGCGCTTTTATTCTTGCTAATAGTTCTTTGAATTTAAATGGTTTTGCTAAGTAGTCATCTGCTCCATTTTCTAATCCTAAAACAATGTCTTCGGTGGTTGACAATGCTGTAAGCATTATGATAGGAGTTTGAATTTTATAAACGCTTCTTAAGTTTTTACAAACGTCTATACCATTCATTTTGGGCATTATAATATCTAAAATAATAACATCAAAGTCGTATTGACGAGCTAGTTTTAGACCTGTTTCACCATCAAAAGCTTGCATAACATGATTGTCTTGCTCTTCAAGTCCTTTTTTTATAAAGGCAGAAACAGTTTGTTCGTCTTCGATAACAAGAATATTCATAACTGTTAATTTATATTTTAAAAAAGATAGTGTTGTATGATTAAGATTATTAAAGTAGGTGTAAATACTTGGAGTGTACTGCCTATAAACTCTTGTTGAAAAAGCCACTCTTAAAGTGCCCAAGAAGGGAGTCGAACCCTCACGTCCATACGGACACATGACCCTCAATCATGCCTGTCTACCAATTCCAGCACTTGGGCAATAGTAATTTAGAATAAATGATTCTAATTAAACAAAAAAAAGCTTCACTGATTTGTGAAGCTTTTAGTGATTCGTCAGGGGTTCGAACCCTGGACCCCATCCTTAAAAGGGATGT
>CAMZKF010000230.1 GCA_947311095.1 uncultured Flavobacteriales bacterium | reverse complement strand
GTAGCTTTTTGGCTTTTAAAAACTAGTAAAACTTAGCTAAAAAGAGCGACTTTAGAAGCTCCTTTTGAGCTTAGTGTACTGTTGTTAAAAACTAAAACTACAAACGGACAGCTCGTTTAAACGCCCAATAAATAAATTGCAGCGTAGAAATCATAGCTAATTAATCGCCAGTTTTAGAGATTGTTTAGGGGCGGGTAAACCGAATTATTCATAAACTCCCTATTACAAAACCAAACTAGCTACTACAATTGAAAGTACTCGGAATTTGTTTAGCTCAAAATTGGACTACAATTAGCTCACTAAAAAAACTGCGCTATTCTATTGACATTTTGATTTTTCATAACGAAACCCTATATGTAATTTGGGTTAAGTATTGAATAACACACTTGAAAAACGATATTTAGCATAAATAGAAATCTTAAAAGCTTGTACTCAATTCTGTTCACAATAAATTAGTAAATTAAAAAACTCCGCACTACATTTGTGAGTAGAAATGGAAATAGAAAACAACATCGAATTAAAAAATGTGTTCCAAAATGAATATATTTTATATTTACTTAGAAACGGTAAACCACCTGTCACTGTATATTCTTTTTGCGAAGATTTAAAAATAGAAGAAAGTGATTTTTACCAGTGTTTTAATTCTTTTAAGGTATTGGAAGCTTCAATTTGGGAATTATTATTTCACCAAACAATAGATGCTATTCAACAAGATTCGGAATTTGAAACTTACTCGGCACAAGAAAAAGTTTTGTCTTTTTTCTATACAATTGTAGAAGTTTTTAAACAGAATAGAAGTTTTATTGTGCTTAAATTAGGTGCTATTTCAAGAAAAGATTTTCGCCCAAAAACATTAGAACCGTTCCGAGTTTTGTTTAACAATTGGATTACTGAAGTTGTTAACGGAGGATTATCGACCGATGAAATAGCAACAAGACCACTTGTAACAGATAAATATACGGAGGTACTTTGGGGTCAATTTCTATACATTCTTAGAGTTTGGATAAACGATGAAAGCAAAGATTTTCAAATAACAGATGCTGCTATTGAAAAAACGAGTGCTCTTTTATTTGAATTAATGAAAAAAGGACCTATTGATTTATTAATCGATTTTTTAAAATTTGCGTACCAAAACAAGGCTTATTAGCGTTTGAATTAGTAGAAAAATATAAAATTATACGTTTTTCAGAATACTTCACTACCTTAATTTAATTATCACCATGATGTTTTTGTAAAAAAAATGTTATATTTGATGCTAAACAATAGACAACTACAAGAAAATAACTGTGGTGTTCTATTATTTTCTTAAAAATATGAATATACTAAAATCACTTCTTATTGTAGCCATAGTCGCTATAATAACAGCAATACAATCGTGTAAAACAGATTTTGAACTTTACGCTCCCTACGATGACATTCCTATAGTTTATGCAATATTAGACCAATCTGCCGATACGCAATATGTAAAGGTTAACAAAACCTATTTGGGAAAAGGAGATAACGCCAGTTATGCTAGCATAAACGATAGTGTATTGTTTGATAATGTAGTGGTTAATGTATTAGAATATGTCAATGGAAGTTTATCAAACACTTACTCTTGTGACCCAATATGGATAACAGACGTAGATCCAGGTCTTTTTTATGGGGGAGGAACTCAAAAAGTTTATTTTTTTCCAACACCTACATCTGGTTTAAATTCAGATGCTACGTATAAACTAGATATTAACATAGACAACGGTAGAAAAACGGCTAAATCGGAAACAAAACTGATAGGAGATTTTAGTTTTAGTCCTATTTTTAGACAACAAACCAACGTGGGTATAAATTTATATTCAAATAATAAATACAACAATGTTCCTATGACTTGGAAACCTGCGGTAGGAGCTTTGAAATATGAAGCGGTAATGGATTTTGTATATCAAGACAGTACGGCATCGGGTTGGGAAACTAAAACCATAAAATGGAAATTAGGTAAGGCGACTGGAGTTGATACTAAGGGAGGCGGAGAAGACTTGTCGAAAGATATTTTTGGTGAAAATTTTTACATTAATATTAAAAATAAATTAGCCAATTACCCTAATGAAGCAAATGTAATAAAGCGTCGATTTAAGAAATTGATTTATTCAGTATCTGCTGCCGGAGAAGATTTAAGCACCTATATAGCTGTTAATTCACCGAGCAATAGTATTGTAACCAATAGACCTACTTACACCAATATAGATGGCGGTTTGGGTATTTTTTCGAGTAGAGTTACCATAATATTGGACAATGCAGCTGGACAAGATTTAAAATTAAGTTTACAATCTTTAGCTGAATTAAAGTCAGGACAATACACCAATCATTTGAAATTTCAATAATGAAGTTTGTTCAAATAGAAAAAACAGCGTTAAACGTGGCGTTTTCTATTTACAAAAGTTGTATTGAACAACATGCAAATCAAGGTTTTTATCAATGGGACGAAACTTACCCTACGCTAAAAATAGTAGAACAAGATATAAATAAGCATCAGCTTTTTGGACTTGAACACCAAGAACATATTATTGCTGTTGTTGCCGTTACAGACGATGAACCTCAAGAGTATTTGAAATTAAATTGGAAATGTGAATCACCTTATGTAGTTGTTCACAGGCTTTGTGTCAAAAAAGACTATTTGAGAATGGGAATTGCTCAAAAATTAATGTTAGCAGTTGAACAATTTGTGAAAGAAAAAAACTATAATTCGATTCGTTTAGATACTTTTTCGCTCAACAGAGGAGCTTTACAGTTCTATAAAAAATTACACTACAAACAAATAGGTAAGGTATGTTTTTCAAAAAGAACAGATGCTGATTATACTTGTTTTGAAAAAGAAATCGATTGATTATTGATAGATTTTAAATTAAAAATAAATAAAACGTTACACTTAATCCGTAATTAAAATAAATAAATTGATGAATAAATTAATAATAAAAGACGTTTGCAAGACCTATCCAAATGGTGTAAAAGCATTAGACAATTTGAATCTAGAATTAGAAAATGGTTTATTTGGACTCTTGGGACCAAATGGAGCAGGAAAATCATCTTTTATGCGAACGTTAGCTACGCTTCAAGAAGCAGATTCGGGTTCGGCAACGTTAAACGATATAGATATATTTAAAACACCAACCGAATTGAGAAAAGTTTTGGGATATTTACCTCAAGAATTTGGAGTTTACCCTCGAATTACAGCGGAACAGTTGCTCGACCACATGGCCGTTTTAAAAGGAATAACCAACAAGAAAGAGCGTAAAGAAGAGGTGGGTTATTTGCTTAATAAAGTAAACTTATACGAAAAAAGAAAACACAGTGTAAAAAAGTTTTCGGGAGGAATGAAACAACGAGTTGGAATAGCCCAAGCACTAATAGGAAGTCCAAAATTAATAATTGTAGATGAACCCACGGCAGGATTAGACCCTGGAGAACGAAATCGTTTTTACAATTTATTGGCAGATGTAGGCGAAGAAGTAATTGTTATTTTATCGACCCATATTGTGGAGGATGTAAAGGAACTTTGCACCAAAATGGCAATTATGAATAGTGGAAAAATAACTTATCAAGGGACACCAAAAAACGCAATTGACGAATTGGAAGGTAAAGTCTATCAAAAAATAATAGGACGAAAAGAATTGGAAGACTATGCGACTAAATATTCCGTTATTTCAAACAAAATGGTAGGAGGAAAACCATTAATCCACGTTTACAGTGACACCGAAATAGGAGAAGGCTTTGAACCTGTACATCCAGATTTGGAAGACGTGTTCTTTTCTCAAATTAATACTCATTTCCAAATTGTATAAGCTATGTTTAAAGTTTTTTTCTTATCAGAACTAAAATATAGGTTTAAGCAACCTATGGTTTATATTTTCTTATTGCTTGTAAGTTTGTTGATTTTTGGAGGTGTTGCTGACGATAGCATTCAAATAGGAGGTTCTATTGGTAATGTATATCGCAACTCCCCTTATTCAATTACACAGTTTACAACCGTTATGACCATTTTTGGATTGCTAATGGCTACTGCTTTTTTTAACGGAGCTGCACTTAAAGATTACAGCAATGGATTCAATGAAATTTTATTTAGCTCCCCCATTAGTAAAAGAGGATTTTATTTTGGTCGTTTTTAGGAGCTTTAATTGTTTCTACTGTACCTATGTTAGGGGTTTTTCTAGGGGTTATATTGGGTTCTATAATTTCTCCTGCTCTTGGTTGGATTGACCCAGGTAAGTTTGGAACAATAAATCCGATGGTTTTTGTTTCGAATTACTTTATGTTTATTCTTCCCAATATGTTTTTTGCAGGAACTATTATTTTTGCGTTAGCATTAAAATGGAAAAGTACCGTAATTTCTTTTGTAGGAACAATGATTATTATTGTTGGTTATTTTACGGCTCAGTCTTTTATGTCCGATTTGGATAATGAGACCATAGGAGCTTTAGCCGACACCTTTGGTACAGCTCCATTTAAAATTTACACAAAGTATTTTACAACCATCGAAAAAAACACCATAATACTTCCTTTTAGTGGCATTATTTTATACAATCGTTTAATTTGGGTCGGTCTTGGATTTCTAATACTTCTAGCTTCATATTTTAATTTTTCGTTTCAAGAAAAAAATAAAAAAGTAAAGAAAATAAAAGAAGAAAAATCAGCAACTAAAAAAGTATTTGTAAAACCTAGTCTTACTTTTCACTCAGACAAATCAAGCGTTTGGACTCAATTTGTAAGTTTCTTTAAAATCAATTTTTTAAGCATTGTCAAAAGTGTAACCTTTAAGATACTTTTCTTGTTTGGCTTTATTCTTATAATGGTTAATTTTATTAGCGGTTTCGAATACATGGGTTTAAAAGAATATCCTGTTACTTACAGTATGATTTCTTCCATTTCTTCGTCTTCAATGATTTTTATATTAATCATACTCGTCTTTTTTAGTGGAGAATTAATTTGGCGAGACAGAGAAAGTAAAATAAACGAGGTGATTGATTCAACGCCCCACACTTCTTTTATTTCAATGTTTGCGAAGGCATTATCTCTAGTTGCTACGGTAACTATAATGCAGTGGTTTTTTATATTATTGGCTATTGTTTATCAATTGTTCAATGGGTTTTATAGAATAGAACTAAACGTTTATTTTTATGATTTTATGTATTCTTTACTTCCAATGTTTGTTGTTTGGAGCGGAGTTATGATTTTAATTCAAGTATTGTTAAACAATAAATATTTAGCTTATTTTGCTTCTATATTGGTTATTTTTGTTTGGAATTTGGTATTGTTAATGTTAGATATTGAAACTAAAATGTTGAACTTAGCTAGTTCACCTTCGGTTCGTTATTCTGACATGAATGGTTTTGGACCAGGAGCTACGGGAGCATTTTGGTTCAATATTTATTGGATGCTATTTGCTTTAATTTGTTTGCTAATTGCAGGTATGATTTGGAATAGAGGAATTGCAACATCGCTAATGGCCCGAATTAAAAAAGCAAAAAAAGAAATCCCAAAAAGTTACGTATCTTTATTTGTAGTTGTTGGTGTGCTTTGGCTTTCAGTTGCTGGTTTTGTTTATTACAACACTCAAATACTAAACACTTACAAAACAAGTGACGAAATGGAGTTGTTGCAAGCTAATTACGAGAAAAAATATAAGAAATATGAAAATGTAAACTTACCTAAGATTACAAAAGTAAATTACTTTATCGATGTTTTTCCTGAAGAAAGAGGTATGAACGTTAGGGCTATTATTGAGTTAACCAATGAATCGGATTCGCCAATAGACTCTATTCATTTTAATAAAGATAAAAATTGGGAAACAACATTTAATATTCCTAATGCCGAATTGGTTTTAGAAGATAAAGTGTTTGATTACATTATTTATAAATTAAACAAAGCATTGCAACCTCACGAATCTATCGAAATTGAAATTTTGAATAAATACGAAACAAAAGGTTTTGGAAACGATAGAGGAAATACTGGTATTGTAAAAAACGGAACATTTGTTAACAATGGACAGATATTACCAGCCTTAGGTTATCAAGAAAACATGGAATTGAGCGATAAATACACCCGTAAAAAATACGGTTTAGAAGAAAAAGAACGAATGCCAGCTTTAGAAGAGCATTGCACAGGCAATTGCATGGCTAATTATTTAACCAATGGACATTCTGATTATATAAATGTTGAAACTGTTATTTCTACATCTACAGATCAAGTAGCTATTGCCCCAGGTTCTTTGATTAAGGAATGGGAAGAAAATGGAAGAAACTATTACCATTATAAAGTCGATCATATTTCTCAAAACTTTTATTCATTTATGTCGGCTCGTTATAAAGTAGCGAAAAAAAAATGGAACAACGTAGATTTGGAAGTCTATTACGACGAAAAACATGGCGTAAATGTAGAAATGATGCTCGATGCAGTAGAACGCTCATTGAAATATTACACCGAGAATTTTGGACCTTATTACCATAAAGAATGTAGAATTATTGAGTTCCCTCGCTATGCCACATTTGCACAAGCATTTCCAGGAACAATGCCTTATTCCGAATCTTTTGGTTTTTTAACCAATTTAGAAGACAAAACAGAAAACAATGTAATTGACGCTGTAATATCTCATGAAATGGCTCATCAATGGTGGGCACATCAAGTAGTAGGCGCAAAAATGCAGGGAGGAACAATGATGAGCGAAAGTTTTGCAGAGTATTCGTCGCTAATGACAATGAAACATTTGACAACCAACCCTATGAAGATGAGAAAATTTATTAAATACGATCACAACCGTTATTTAAGAGGGAGAAGTAGCGAACAAAAAGCAGAACAACCATTGTACAAAGTAGAAAACCAACAATACATTCACTATGGAAAAGGAAGTGTTATATTATATGCATTGCAAGACTATATAGGAGAAGAAAAAGTGAATTTGGCAATGAAAAATTTCTTAGACGAATTTAAGTACAAAGCCCCGCCTTACCCAACATCGTTAGACTTTTTAAGACACTTAGAACCACAAGTCCCCGACTCTATGAAATATTTGATAACCGATTGGTTTAAAGAAATTACACTTTATGACAACAGAGTTATCAATAGTACTTATAGCGCTTTGAAGAACGGAAAATATGAAGTAAACATAGAAGTTGAAGCTACAAAAATAAAAGCAGATAGTTTAGGAAATGAAACAAAATTCCCAACAAACGACTGGATTGATTTAGGTGTTTTTTCAGATTCAAAAGAAGAAAATTTAATTTTTGAAAAAAGAGTAAAAATAAACCAACTCAAAATGAACTTTACATTTGAGGTAGATACCATTCCAGCTAAGTCTGCTATTGATCCAAGAATGCTATTGATAGACCGAGTTTACAAAGACAATTCCAAAGTATGCAAAGAGAAAATATAGGGAATTATTATACTTCGAATATTGTAAACTTCTCCGACTATTATCCTTTTGGGATGTTACAACCTAATAGGCATGGAGGGGAATATCGCTATGGTTTTAATGGTATGGAGAAGGATGACGAGGTAAAAGGTAATGGGAATCACTTAGATTTTGGTGCTAGATGTTATGATAGTAGGTTGGGGAGATGGCTTTCTTTAGATGCTTATGCAATCGAATATCCTAGTTTAAGTGATTATGTTTTCGTTGCTAATAGTCCAATTATATTTATTGACCCTGATGGTAATAAAATAAAATATGCCAATAATGCTGCTCGAAAAGCAATAAAACCAATGTTAAAGAAAATGAAAAAGAATTCATCAGCAGTGTTGGTTGCCTATAAAATAATGAAAAAATGTAAAAAAATAGTAACATTTGAATTAGGTAAAGAGAATAAAACTGGTGCTACTGCTCAAAATGGAGATGACAACGCTGTATTACCTGAAGATGCCTATAATGGAGAAGGTACAGATGTTACGATAACGTTTAACCCTGATAAAGAATTTGGAGGGATAGATGTTAATGGTAGTCAAAATAGGTCACCTGATGTAGGTTTGGCTCAAGAGGTTGCTCATTCTTTAGCGTATATATATGGTGTTGTAAACGAAAATGTAGCTAAAGTAAATGGTATAGATTTTGAAGGAAATCAAACAACTGTAAGTGATTTTCCTGTTGAAGAGTTATTTGGAGGGATATTTGAGAATATTTACAGAGGTCAGACAGGAAAACCTCTTGTTAAATATTACCCTCTAAAAAGTGGTAAGGCAGCTGAAGTATTGAGAGATGGGATGGAAGGAAAATATAAAGGTAAAGAGAATTTAAAGAAAAAAGAGTCTTCTTATTTTGGCTATTTAAAATCTACAAAAGTAAAAAGGAAAAAAGATTATGAAAAAAATAGTAAAGATAGTGGCTCTAGTTAGTTTCTACTATTCAACAAGTTTCAGTCAAAATATTGATGTATTAGACGGTATTATTGTTCCTGATGTTAATTTTTCTATTGTTAACAAAAATCCCCTAAGAATTAATGCTTCTTTTACAGAAGTGCCACTAAACGAGATGTTTAATTCAGGGCCTAATAAGGTTTTTTTAAATTATGAAATAATTGAAGATGGTTTTTTATTAAATAAATTTGATACTATAAGTATT